>CAMDGL010000040.1 GCA_945897845.1 Chitinophaga pinensis
ATTCACTGGGAAGATGGCGAAGTGACTTTGGTTGATGAAGATCTTCCGGTTGAACTTCCGGAGATGGAAAAATACGAACCGGGCGAAGGCGGAGAATCGCCATTGGCCAACGCTACCGATTGGTTGTATGTAACCGACAAAAACGGTCGCAAAGGCCGCCGCGAAACCAACACCATGCCGCAGTGGGCCGGATCGTGCTGGTATTATTTGCGTTACATTGATCCACGCAACGACGAATCAATTTTCGACAAAAAGCTTGAGAATTACTGGATGCCGGTTGACTTGTACGTGGGTGGCGCCGAACATGCCGTGTTGCATTTGCTGTATTCGCGTTTCTGGCACAAAGTATTGTTCGATTTGGGAATTGTCTCAACTCCCGAACCTTTCCAGAAGTTGTTCAACCAGGGAATGATCCTTGCTTTTGCTTACGAAACCGCCACCGGTGCAAAGGTTGCCAGCGATTTGGTTGAAGAAAAGGAAGGCAAATATTTTCATACCGAAACCGGTGAAGAACTGAACCAGATCGTTGCCAAGATGTCGAAATCGCTGAAAAACGTGGTGAATCCTGACGATGTGGTGACGAAATTCGGAGCCGACTCGCTTCGTTTGTACGAAATGTTCATGGGTCCGCTGGACGACACCAAGCCTTGGATGGAAAACGGTGTGAAAGGAGTTTTCGGCTTCCTGAACCGTGCATCGCGTTTTTTCGGAACTCCTGAAAATATTGTGGACGAAGCCGACGACAAGGAAACCCTGAAACTGCTTCACCAGACCATTAAGAAAGTAGCTTTTGATATTGAAAATATGAAATTCAATACCGGAATTTCGGCATTGATGGTGTTCAACAATCTGGCGATGAAGAAGGGGAAAGTAAGCAAACAAACAGCTGAAACCTTTGCCAAAATTTTGTCGCCTTATGCGCCTCATTTTGCTGAAGAGTTGTGGCAAATGTATGGTCACTCTGAGACTTTGGCTTACGAGCCCTGGCCCGAGTTTGATCCGGCAATGCTGACAGAAGAAGTGTTTGAATACCCGGTTTCTTTCAACGGAAAAGTGCGTTTCAAGCTTGAATTGCCTCTTGGAATACCTGTTTCAGAAGTTGAAAAGGCTGTTTTGGAACACGAAACATCTATCAAATGGCTCGAAGGAAAAACGCCGAAAAAGGTAATTGTTGTTCCAAATAAAATCGTGAACGTGGTGATATAAAACTGGTATTATGTAACAGGCAAGTTCGACAACCGATGGACAATTGTGGAGTCGATTAACAGAGGAAGAACAAACTGAACTGCTAAGAATTGAAAGGGAAGTTCAGTCTGATTTCGATTTGATTTCGAAAGAACAAATACAAACCAAGCATAAAAAATGGCTTTGAAGGTTAAATAATTTTTGGTGATTAATGATGCCAAAAAAGCACAGGATGAAGGTTCTGTGCTTTTTTTATGGCCTGATCAATACTTTCAATAAAACTATTTGTTTTCTAAAACCGATATATTTTTCATTTTCGGAAATAATATCGCCATTATTTTGTTTAAATTAGCAAAAATATAGGGAATGGATATTTGAAAGTGAACAGAATTAATTTTGAACAATTTAAAATCTATCGGTTATGATCATACGTGATAAATATTTGAACAAAATAACAACCGGTTTTAAGACGGTTCCGATTGTGGCTTTGATTGGTGCCCGTCAGGTTGGAAAAACAAGTCTGATGAATTCCTTTGATCAGGATGGGAAAAAACTATTTCTAAACGGACAAGATCCTGCAGTTGCTGAACTTTTTCAAAAGTTGTCAAATATAGAGCAATATCTTAAGGTTTATTTGGATGAAGAATTAAAAGGTTTTTTATTACTGGACGAGTTTCAATTCATATACGGGATTTCTACCATGTTGAAATTGCTGACTGACAAATATTCTCAGTTGAAGGTTCTTTGTTCAGGAAGTTCCAGCCTGGATATCTTGCAACAAATTGAAGAATCATTGGCAGGTAGAATAAGAACCATTGAAGTACTTTCGCTGTCGTTTGATGAGTATTTGCTGTTTAAGGACAATAACTTACAACAAATATTCCGAAGTTTTAATGAGGAAACAGAAAGCTCAGTATTGACAACCAAGATCGAAGATACGCTGACAGAATACATGCTTTATGGTGGATTGCCACGTGCTGCACTTACGGATAATCCTGAAGAAAAAATGGAGGTATTAAATGATATTTATCAGACCTATTTATTAAGGGATGTTCGCAGCTACGTCGCCAATCAGGATTTTGTTGGATTTAACAAACTCTTGAGACTTCTTGCATCTCAAATTGGCAACCTGATAAATATCAATGAAATAAGCAGACAAACCAATCTTCAGTATAAAAAATGCGAAGATTATCTTTACCTTCTGGAGCAAATGTATATCATCAAAATGATTGAACCTTATTTCACCAATAAGCGCAAGGTTATCGGGAAGATGAAAAAAATATTCTTCTGCGATTTAGGTCTGAGAAATATGATTGAAAGTAATTTTAATGATCTGACTTTTCGCATGGATAATGGTGCTTTGTTTGAAAACTACGTCATGCTTGAACTTTGGAGAAATAAAAAAGCTGCCGGAACACTCCAGTTTTACAGGACTACTGATGGGACTGAAGTGGATTTTGTATTAAATCAGCTTAATGATGTCATCGCTTTGGAGTGTAAGTATAGAACTTTGTCTAAACCCATCAGTCTGGCCGGGTTGAATAATTTCTGCGAAACTGAATCTATTACACGTAAGTACATTGTCAATAGAAACTTGAATATATTCTACAAGGAAACCAAATTCATACAGGGATTTCTAATTAATAGTGTGAAATAATAATACAATGTAACCTTTTCATTAAGTCTGTCATTTGATGATTTATCACATAAAATGCAGGCTTGGAAGACCTTTGTTTTGCAGCCGGAAAATTATCCGTATTTTGTGTTCAAATCCGGATAGAAACAATCAAATTCAAGCAAAAAATGACTCTTCAGAAAAAGGAAAAACTGCTGCACATTATAAAGGATTATGTGATTATTACTTTTGGGTTGATTTTGTATGCCCTTTCGTGGACCTTTTTTCTGGTTCCGGCGCAAATTACCGGGGGCGGGGTGAGCGGTTTGGCTGCCGTTATTTTTTACAGCTATAAAATTCCGATCGGCTTGACATTCTTTTCAGTAAACCTTATTCTGGTGGTAATAGCAATTAAAGTTCTGGGTGCAAGTTTTGGCGTCAAAACCATTTTCAGTATGGTAGTAATTTCAATTGCTTTCAGTGTTTTGCCCACATTGCCTTCCGGAGCTATTATTCAGGATAATTTTCTGTCTTCCGTTTTGGGCGGAATGATGGGTGGAGCTGGTATCGGAATCGTTTTTTCGAGGGGCGGCAGCACTGGTGGAACCGACATTATCGCCATGATCATCAACAAGTACCGCAACATCAGTCCGGGACGCATCATTTTGTATTGCGATGTCATTATCATTGGATCATCCTACTTTCTTTTACATTCGCTTGACAAAATGGTTTATGGCTTTGTCTCAATGGCTGTGGTTTCATACACGCTTGATGCTTTTCTGAGTGGCTCAAATGCTTCGGCCCAGATATTTATTTTCTCGCCCAAATATGAGGAAATTGCAGATTTTATAAACAGTGAATTCGGACGCGGGGTAACTGCTCTGGACGGCACCGGATGGTACACCCAAAACGATGTCAAGGTTTTAATTACGATAGTAAGAAAGAGGGAAACCAGTATCCTTTTCAGAAAAGTGAAGGAAATTGACCCGGATGCCTTTGTTTCGATGGCAAGTGTGATGGGTGTTTACGGGCAGGGATTCGATAAAATAAAGGGTTGATATTACAATCCTGATTTTGAATTAACATTTTTTAATGGTTTTTTTTCTGCTACCGAGTTTACTGTAAATAAGCAGATACCATCTGATTTTGTTGCTAAATATGAATTTCGATCCAAATCTAACCTGAGTTTAAGCAAAGAAACCCTGCTAATTTTATTATTTTTGAAAAAATGAATTGAAACCGGGGAAATGCTTTTTAAATAGGGCAGTATTTTTTGGTGACTTTTAAATGAAATTTTATACTCATGAAGATTAGCATTCCACAGAAATTCAGACGGTTAACTAAAATCCTTATTTGGTCGGTAACATTTATCCTCTTGTTGCAGGTGGCTTATTTCATTTTTTCTTATTATGAAACTAAGCGTATTGAAAAAAAAATAGCAGAACAAGTTGAGGTTGTAAAACCTGAGCCTGTAATGCTTTTCAATATCGCAATCGATTCGTTTACTGTTGTTCCGGGACAGGTAAGGTCGGGTCAAAACCTATCTGATTTACTCGTTACCCAAGGAATTTCGATGACCAGGATTGATGAAATTTCAAAAAAATCGACTTCGGTTTTTGATGTCAGAAAAATGAAGGTGAAAAATCCATATTACTTTTTCATGAGTAAAAAGGAACCATCGAAAGTTGAGTATTTTATTTATGAAATTAATCCGGTGGATTATGTGGTTTATCAAATGACTGACAGTCTGCGGATATACAAAGAGAAAAAGCCAATTGTTACGCAGATAAAAACTGCCAGCGGAGTAATTACTTCATCGCTTTGGAATGCAATGACAGCGCAGGCTCTTAGTCCGAATCTGGTGATGGATCTTTATGAAATTTATCAGTGGAGTATCGACTTCTTTGGTATTCAGAAAGGAGATAAATTCAGGGTGATTTATGAAGAACATTTTGTCGCCGGAAAATCAATTGGAATTGGACGAATTTTCGCAGCTCAGTTTGTACATGCAAAAGAAGATTTTTACGCATTCAGGTTTACACAAAACAATGAAGATAGCTATTTCGACCAAAAGGGGAAAAGCTTGAAAACAGCATTTCTAAAGGCGCCTTTGGTTTACAACCGTATCAGTTCTGTGTTCTCAAATAGTAGGTTTCATCCGGTTCTTAAAATTCGTCGTCCGCACCATGGCGTTGATTATGCGGCTCCAAGCGGAACTCCTGTCGTATCTATCGGCGATGGTACTGTTGTTGCAAAAGCCTATCAGGCTGCAGGAGGTGGAAATTACCTGAAGATCAAGCATAATTCGGCATACACAACAAGTTACATGCACCTCAGTAAATTTGGGGCTGGAATTGCCAGTGGTGTCAGGGTAAAACAAGGACAGGTTATCGGATATGTTGGTTCAACCGGTTTGTCATCAGGCCCACACCTCGATTATAGGGTTTTCATGAATGGTACACCGATTGACCCTCTTAAAATGAAGGCGCCTCCAACCGATCCGATTGCGCAGAAAAACATGAATGATTTTAACCTTCACCGGGATTCAATGATGGTTAAACTTCAGCAAGATGAAAAATTTTAGAATCGATTTCTTATTACGAAACGAGTCCCGGTAATGTTGAAAAATTATGGTGCTTGAAAAAAGGCCATCTCAAAATAGAATTTGGGATGGCCTTTTTTATATCTAAGATGCATCTCTGGCTATCTCTCCATGATAACTGATATCCAGCCCCTCTTTCTCTTCTCTTGCTGATGCTTTCACCGGAATGAGCCAGTTGATGCCTTTCAGAAGGATTAAGGTAAAAGAAAAGCTGTAAACAACTGCAAGCAAAATGGCAGCTATTTGTTTCAGTAAAAACACAATGCTTCCACCGTAGAAAAGACCATCGACACCATTGGGATTAATGGTAGTTGTTGCAAACAATCCAAGACAGACGGTACCAAATACGCCGCCCATTCCGTGAACACCCCAAACGTCGAGCGCATCATCCCAGTCTTTGTTTTCTTTGTATTTAACTGCCAGATAACAACCGCCTCCCGCAATTATTCCTATCAAGGCGGCCGATTGGATGGTAACATAACCTGCAGCGGGTGTAATGGTTGCCAATCCTGCGACAGCCCCGGTCATTAGTCCAATGAATGTTGGTTTCTTTTTTCCGGTATTCCATTCAATTACTAGCCAGGTAATGGCAGCAAACGATGCGGCAATATCGGTGTTCAGGAAAGCGGCAACCGTAATGTCATTTACCGCCATTTCACTTCCTGCATTAAAGCCATACCAGCCAAACCAAAGCAAGGCTGTTCCTACAGCCACCAATGGAATATTGTTTGGAACATGTTTTCTTTCCTTCCGGGCTCCTACAAAATATACGGAAGCCAATGCTGCAAATCCGGCTGTTGCGTGAACCACGATTCCGCCGGCAAAGTCAAGAACACCCCACATGGCGAGTAATCCACCTCCCCAAACCATGTGCACAAAAGGATAATAGACGAATATCTGCCAGAAAATCAAAAACCAGAAATACGCTTTAAATGAAATGCGGTTGATAAACGCTCCGGTGATCAATGCCGGAGTGATGATCGCAAACATCATCTGATAAGCAATAAAGATGTACTCCGGAAAGTTTTTGGTTGGCGAAAAAACACTTTTTGGGGTAATTCCGTTAAACATGGCTTTGTCGAGATTTCCGATGATTCCGAAGAAATCAGTTCCTTCAGTCATGTTTCCACTAAAGCAAAGAGAATAGCCGAAGAAAAACCACAGAATAGTGGTTAACCCGAGTGAAACAAAACTTTGCATCATGATACTGAGGATGTGCTTTTTATTTCCCAATCCTCCATAGAAGAAAGCCAATCCGGGAGTCATCAGCATCACCAGACTTGTGGCTAGAATCATAAACGTTGTCAGACCTACATCAAACATAAATGGGGGTTTTAATTAATGTCGTGCAAAAATATATTATATTTCAATATGCCATGTATTTGTACAGGTGAAAATTGAAATTATATACTAAATTTAAACATTGGTCTATTTTGAAAAGGGGTAGAATTGGATTTATATAGTATTATTATAATAACAGTCCAGTTTGTCATTTGTAGAAGTTATCAGAATTTCCCTCCGATCAATTTGTTTGGTCCTGATTGAAACTGTTTTGCCATTTCGGGTTCTCAGACTTTGGCCCATAAAAAAACCTGCTTCTCGAGAAGCAGGTTTTTTAGTATGAGAAATTTTGGTTGTTGAATCAGAGTGTTTTTGCGACCTCGGTCAAAGTAAAGGCTTCAATGAAGTCACCAGCTTTAACATTGTTATAATTGTCAATATTTAAACCGCATTCATAACCCTTGTTAACTTCCTTTACATCGTCTTTGAATCGTTTGAGCGATCCCAAAGTGCCAGTATAGATTACAATGCCGTCGCGGATAACGCGAATCTTGTCTTTCCTGAAAATCCTTCCGTCGCGGACAATACAACCTGCAATAGTACCAACCTTGGTAATATCGAATGCTTCCATTACTTCGGCAGTTCCGGTAATTTCTTCCCTTATTTCAGGAGAAAGCATACCTTCCATTGCCGCTTTTATTTCGTTGATCGCATCGTAGATAATTGAGTACAGACGGATATCGATCTGTTCTTTTTCTGCAATCTTGCGGGCACTGACCGATGGTCTTACCTGGAATCCAACAATAATTGCATTGGAGGCTGTTGCAAGCATGATATCCGATTCGGAAATGGCTCCAACCGCTTTGTGAATTACATTTACCTGAATTTCTTCGGTTGACAGTTTGATCAATGCATCAGAAAGTGCTTCGATTGATCCGTCCACGTCACCCTTCACAATCAGGTTCAATTCCTGGAAGTTTCCGATGGCAATACGTCGACCAATTTCATCAAGTGTAATATGTTTGGTTGTGCGCAGACCTTGTTCGCGTGCCAACTGTTCACGTTTGTTGGCGATGTTGCGGGCGTCGCGCTCGTTTTCAAGACTATTGAACTTGTCTCCGGCCTGAGGCGCACCGTCCAATCCAAGAATAATTACTGGTTCTGCAGGACCTGCTGTGGTAATACGCTGATTTCGTTCATTAAACATGGCTTTTACGTGGCCATAATACTGACCGGCCAAAATTACATCGCCCACACGCAAAGTTCCATTTTGAACCAAAACCGTACAAACATATCCGCGACCTTTATCAAGCGTCGATTCAATTACTGTACCGGTGGCTCTTTTATTCGGGTTGCCTTTCAATTCAAGCATTTCTGCTTCGAGCAATATTTTTTCGAGCAACAAATCAACATTTAATCCAGACTTGGCTGAAATATCCTGACTTTGGTATTTACCGCCCCAGTCTTCCACCAGGTAGTTCATTCCGGCAAGCTGTTCTTTAATTCGTTCCGGATTTGCACCGTTCTTATCAATTTTATTGATTGCGAATACAATTGGAACACCTGCTGCCGCTGCGTGATTGATGGCCTCGATCGACTGAGGCATGATGCTGTCGTCAGCAGCTATGATAATAATGGCAATATCGGTAACCTGAGCACCCCTGGCGCGCATCGCAGTAAACGCTTCGTGACCGGGAGTATCCAAAAAGGTAATTTCTTTACCGTTATTCAGTTTCACGTGGTAAGCTCCAATGTGTTGGGTAATACCTCCGGCTTCGCCAGCGATAACATTTGCACTTCGGATGTGGTCGAGCAACGATGTCTTACCATGGTCAACGTGTCCCATCACTGTAACAACCGGCGCCCTTGGAAGCAATTGTTCCGGGGTATCCGGTTCCTCCTCTATGGCTACCTGAATTTCAGCGCTAACAAATTCAACTTTAAAACCGAATTCGTCGGCAACAATAGCCATGGTTTCGGCATCCAAACGCTGATTGATAGAAACGAACAAACCAAGGCTCATACAAGTTGAAATTACAGCGGTAACCGAAGCATCCATCATGGTAGCTAGTTCGTTCACTGAAACGTACTCGGTTACTTTCAATATATTATGGTCGGCTTCATCCCGTTCCAGCTGAGCAGCAGCCTTGTCGCTGACCATTTGACGCTTGTCCTTACGGTATTTTGAACCTTTGGATTTGGTGCCTTTGGTAGTCAGACGTGCAAGTGTATCTTTTATTTGCTTTTGAACATCCTCTTCGCTGACTTCTTTTTTCAGGAGCGGACGTTTTTTAAGTTTTGATTTATCGCCGCCACCACCGCCACCGGCAGGAGCAGTCCCTCCAATGTTTTTGGTAACTACAAGTTTTCTCCTTTCGCCTGCAACCACCGGTTTATCAACAGTATTAACGCGTTGCTGGGTTCCCGGAATATCTTTGGAAATGCGTTTTCTTTTCTTTTTATTGCGTGCCTGCTGCTGTGCGGCTTCCGACAATACAGGTTTCTTTTCCGAAGGAAGTTCGATCCGTCCAACAACGGTTGGTCCTGAAAGCCTTTCAGCTCTGGCTTTGATTACAGTTGGCGCAGTCCTTTCGGTATCAGTTATTTCTTTCTGAACGATATTTTCTTTTTCGGAAGGCTGCTGCAAATCCCGGCGAACACGGTCGCGATCTTTGCGTTCTTCTTCCTTCTGTCTTTTGCTTTTTTTAGCCGGTCTGGTTTTCTGGTTCAGCAAATCCAAATCAATTCGGCCCACTACCTTTACCTCTTCTACTTTGGGTACATTGGTAGTCATCACTTCGTTGCCAGAATGGTCAACCTGGAAAATCGTCTGAACTTTTTCTTCCACGACTTCAGGTTTTGCAACTACATGCGGTTTCTTTTCTTTAACCTCATGCTTTGGAATTATCGTAGGTTTCTCTTCAATAATTTCAGCTGCAGTTTTTTCAACTTTTACTTCCTCCACTTTTTTAGGAGTTTCGGCAACAGGTTTTGGTTCAACTGTTGGTTTGTGATGAGTCACAGGAGTTTTTACCTCTTGACTTACCGGTTCTTCTTTTTTCTTGTGGTGTGTATTTAAATGATCGAGGTCGATGGTTCCCAATACCTTTAAAGGTTCGATCTCAGGTCGGCTGATGGTAAATGTTTCAGCTTCTTTGTGTTCGTGTTTTGCGGGCTTGGGCTCAGCGTGGTGAAACGGCTCAATCTTTTTTGAAGTATTTCCTTTGATGATTACTTCGTCATCAACAAAATCATCCTCATCAACAACACGATGACCTGAATCCTTAATGTCATCGAGCGAAACAGATTCTTTTGCTCCGCGATGAATTTTCAGATTGATTTTTTCTGACTCTTTTTTCAGGCTTACGTCACCTTTGTACTCTTTTTCGAGCAGAAGATATGCATCATCTGTAATCTTGTTGTTTGGATTTGTATCGATGGCAAATCCTTTCTTGTGCAGAAACTCAACGATGGTTGAAATACCAACATTGAAATCCCGCGCTACTTTACTTAGTCTTTTAATACTTCCTATAACCATAAACCCAATCAGTTAAAAAAACCTCAAAAATATTTTTAAGGAATTAACGATGATGCAATTTTACATTCAAAATCTAAAATGCCCTAATTTTCAAGCAATAATTTGAATAAACAAAACCGTTTATTCAAATTCATTTTTAAGAATTCGCAGAACCTCATCGATTGTTTCTTCTTCGAGATCGGTTCTTTTGATCAGTTCTGACCGGGTAAGGGTCAATACATTTTTAGCTGTATCGCAACCAATCGATTTCAATTGGTCTATTACCCAGCTTTCAATTTCATCTGAAAATTCTTCCAGGTTAACATCTTCATCGTCTTGTGCAACCTCGCGGTAAACATCAATTTCGTAGCCGGTAAGCTGGCTGGCAAGCCTGATGTTCAATCCACCTTTTCCGATGGCCATCGAAACCTCGTCGGGTTTCAGATAAACGTCGGCTCTTTTGGTGTCTTCGTGCAATTTGATGGATGAAACTTTTGCCGGATTCAATGCACGCTGAATAAACAGTTGCATGTTGGCCGAATAATTAATTACATCTATGTTTTCGTTGCGCAACTCACGGACGATGCCATGAATACGCGATCCTTTCATTCCAACACAGGCTCCCACTGGGTCGATTCGTTCGTCGTACGATTCTACTGCTACTTTGGCTCTTTCGCCCGGAATCCTGACAATTTTTTTGATGGTAATCAAACCATCGAAAATTTCAGGAACTTCAAGTTCGAATAAGCGTTCAAGAAAAACGGTTGAGGTACGTGAAAGAATAATTAGTGGATTGTTGTTTCGCAATTCGACTTTATATACTACCGCCCTGAGATTATCCCCTTTTCTGAAATAATCTGAAGGAATCTGCTCTGTTCGCGGCAGGATCAATTCGTTTCCTTCGTCATCAAGAATAAGAATTTCCTTTTTCCAAACCTGGTAAACCTCGCCTGTAACAATGTCGCCAATTTTGCTTTTATATTTAGAAAAAATCTGGTCTTTTTCAAGTTCCATTATGCGACTGGCAAGATTTTGACGCAAATTTAAAATGGCCCTGCGGCCAAAATGGGCAAGTTTCACCTCGTCGGTTACTTCTTCTCCAATTTCATAATCTGCATCAATTTTTTTGGCTTCTTTCAGGGTAATCTGCCTGTTCGGATCTTCAAAATCCTCGTCGGCTACGATTTCCCGGTTGCGCCAAATCTCAAAGTCACCTTTATCGATGTTAATAATCACATCGAAGTTTTCATCTGTGCCGTATGTTTTTTCCAGAACATTTTTGAAAACATCTTCGAGCACGCTCATCATTGTGGCGCGGTCGATATTTTTCAGTTCCTTGAATTCAGCAAAGGTGTCGATAAGATTAAGAGTCTCCATCTCGTCCCAATTTTAAAATTTTAATATTTTTTTTGCTTCTTTTATTTCAGAATATTCCAAATGATGAACTTTGGTTACGAGTTCCTTCTTTTTCGATCCTTCTATCTTTTCATTGGTTGTAATTTCCAGATCAATTGCCTGTTCTTCAACCCCGATCAGCAGTCCATTCAGTTTTTGCCCGTTTGTAAGCAATACTTCAATTTCTTTGCCCACATTTTTCTTATACTGGCGCACCAGTCTGAAAGGTTCAGTTAAACCGGCAGAAAATACGGATAACTCAAAATCTTCTGCTTCCCGGTCAAGATTACTTTCAACATGCCGGCTTATTTCAACTATTTGGTTGATCGAAATACCAGTGTCACTATCAACCATGATATGAATCTCATTGCTTGTTGATATAGTTACATCAACCAGAAACTGGTCATCTGCAAGCTTTTCATTTACAAGTTCTGCTATTTTTACTTTGTCGATCATATTTTTGTAATAAAATAGGGGACTTTCGATCCCCTAACTCTGGTAACCCCAAATTGTCGGCACAAAAATAGTAATTTTAATTAAATTGTCAAAATCAATATATTAAGGTTTTTAGTATTCGTATCAATTTCATAATGAGGATCATTTAAATTGGTCGGATAAAACAAAAAACTTTTCTATTTTTGCAGACTTTGTCCTAAAAAACAGACAATTAACAATTTGAAAACGAATAAAAAAAAGATTATCAACGACCCCGTTTTTGGGTTTATCAACATTCGCTCCGAACTGATATTTGATTTAATGGAGCATCCATATTTTCAGCGATTACGTCGGATTAAGCAACTTGGGCTATCGTGCATGGTTTATCCGGGGGCAAATCATACCCGATTCGAACATGCTTTGGGAGCCGTTCACCTGATGAGGTCGGCCATTGGAATTTTAAGACTGAAAGGACAGGAAATCTCTGATGAAGAAGCTGATGCCGTGACCATCGCCATTTTGCTCCACGATATCGGGCACGGGCCATTTTCGCACGCACTCGAAACAACATTGGTGCAAGGCGTTCCGCACGAACGGATTTCGTTGCTGCTTATGGAAGAACTGAACCGGCAATTTAACGGTAAACTGGATCTGTCTATTCGCATCTTTACAAATCAGTATCACAAACATTTCTTACATCAACTGGTTTCCAGTCAACTCGACATGGACCGGCTAGATTACCTGAGCCGCGACAGTTTTTTTTCAGGAGTATCCGAAGGAATTGTCAGTTCGGAACGCATTATTAAAATGCTAAATGTTAAGAATGATGATTTGGTCGTTGAATACAAAGGCATTTATTCGGTTGAAAATTTCCTGATCTCGCGAAGATTGATGTACTGGCAGGTTTATTTGCATAAAACTGTTTTGTCGGCCGAATACCTTTTAATTAATGTACTGGCCCGTGCACGGGAACTGGCTTTGCAGGGAGCCGATATTTTTGCAACTCCGGTGCTGAAATCATTTTTGAATCAGCATATTTCGCTGGATGATTTTATTCAGAACCGGATTATTGCGGGACGACCGGCACTCGATCTTTTTGTTGGCCTCGACGACAACGATATTATTGCTTCAGTGAAAGAATGGCAGGATAATCAGGATACAATTTTATCCTACCTTTCAAGATGTATTATCAACCGGCGTTTGTATAAAGTCAAGATTAGCAAAAAACCATTTTCTGAACAAAAAATTAGTTTGCTGAAGGAAAAGATCTGTAGTTATTTCAATGTGGGCGATGATCTTCTGCATTATTTCCTTATTAATGATGCCATTTCAAACAGTGCGTACAACAAGGTTTCCAACGATAAAATCAATGTTATTTTCAAGAATAATAAGATAAGCGACATATCGGACGCTTCGGACATTGACCTATCCGTATTTTCCGAAACTGTAAGGAAATATTTTATCTGTTATCCGAAAGAATTGGACATTAAGTAATTTAAATATATTTTTGCCGGGCAATAAGAAACAAAATATGGAATTCAAAGCTCAAGTAATAGCTGATTTTCTGGGAGGTACGGTTGAAGGAGACGCTAATGTTACTGTTACAAGCGTATCAAAAATTGAGGAAGGAAAACCCGGAACATTGGCATTTCTCTCTAATCCGAAGTACAATAAATATCTTTACGAAACCGATGCATCCATCGTGTTAGTCAACCAGGATCTGGTACTGGAGGCTGAAGCAAAGGCTACATTAATTCGAGTTCCGGACGCCTATAAGGGGTTTGCATCATTGCTTGAATTATATCAGCAAGCCAAAGGAAATAAATCAGGAATTGAAAGCCCTTCTTTTGTTGATCCGACTGCAACTTTGGGCAACGACATTTACCTGGGCGCTTTTGCATACATCGGAAAAAATGTTCGGATCGGAAATCATGTAAAAATCTATCCTCACGTTTATGTTGGCGACAATGCAATCATTGGCGACGACAGTATTCTGTTTTCAGGTGTGAAAATTTACGAAGAAACACGAATCGGAGTTGCATGTATTATTCATTCAGGAGCAGTTATCGGCGCTGATGGATTCGGGTTTGCCCCAAATGAAGATGGAACCTACCAGAAAATTCCACAGGTTGGAAATGTTATTTTAGAGGATTTGGTAGAAATCGGCGCCAATACAACCATAGATTGTGCTACGATGGGTTCAACCATCATCAGGAAAGGGACTAAAATTGATAACCTGGTACAGATCGCCCACAATGTTGAGGTTGGAGAAAATACAGTAATGGCAGCTCTTACAGGCATAGCAGGATCGGTTAAAATAGGAAAGAATTGCCGTTTTGGCGGTCAAGTTGGCGTTGCCGGTCACATTGTTGTTGGCGACCATGTAAACCTTGGCGCTATGTCAGGTGTTACGAAAAATATTCAATCAAATAAAACCGTTCTTCTGGCACCAGCTATGGATATTGCCCAGGCCGCCAAAGTAACCATTGTTTACAGAAATTTACCACAATTGCGTGAGCAGGTGATAGAATTGGAAAAACAGGTTGCTAAGATTAATAAAAAGCTGGAAGAATAATTAAATAAGCAATGACAATTAAGCAGAAGACTTTAGCAAAAGAATTTTCGATAAGCGGCAAAGGGTTACATACCAGCTGCATAGTGAGCATGACTTTCAAACCTGCTCCAATCAACCATGGATTCAAATTCCAACGTGTCGATCTTGAGAATAGACCTGTGATCAGTGCAAGTGCCGAATTTGTGGTGGACACATCAAGAGGTACCGTCATTGAAGACCAGGGAGCCCGTATCAGCACCATCGAACATAGTTTGGCAGCTTTAACAGGAATGGACCTTGACAATGTGTTGATTGAAATCGACAATGAGGAAGTTCCGATTATGGATGGTAGCGCCCGTAAATTCGTCGAAGAAATTGAAAAAGCAGGAACTGTGGAGCAGGACGCCGAACGCGAATATTTTGTGGTAACCGAAAAAATCGTTTATAAAAACGAGCAGACCGGTTCTGAAATTATCGCACTACCTTCCGATGATTATTCATTGAACGTATTGATTTCGTTCGAATCAACTGTGCTGAACAACCAATTTGCTTCCTTGAGTTCATTGTCTGATTTCAGGAATGAAATTGCCAATTGCCGCACTTTTGTATTTCTGCACGAACTTGAGTTTCTGCTGAAAAACAATCTGGTAAAAGGTGGTGATTTGGATAACGCAATTGTCATCATGGATCGGGTGGTTTCTCAGGACGAACTTGACCGTATTGCTGAAATGTTCAATCATGAACGTGTTGAAGTGAAAGAGCAGGGAATACTGAACAATGTTGAACTTCAATACAATAATGAATGTGCCCGGCACAAACTTCTCGATGTAATCGGAGATCTGGCTCTGGCAGGAAAAAGGATTAAAGGACATATTATTGCCACTAAACCAGGGCACCGTGCGAATACTTCATTTGCAAAAATGATTTCAAAAGCCATTCGAAAAGAAGATACAAGAGAAAAAGCTCCGAAGTACGATTCAAATTCGCCGGTACTAATGGATGTAAATGCCATTAAAGAGTTGCTTCCTCACCGGTACCCCTTTTTGTTGGTTGATAAAGTGATTGATATAAATAAGGATTACCTCGTTGGCGTAAAAAATGTAACTGCAAACGAGCCGTTTTTTCAGGGACATTTTCCTGAAGAACCTGTAATGCCGGGAGTGCTGCTTGTTGAAGCAATGGCACAAGCTGGCGGGATATTTGTACTGCGTCAGATGCAGGGAAAATTTTCGACTTATTTTATGAAGATCGACAATGTAAAATTTAGAAAAAAAGTTGTGCCAGGCGACACAATCGTTTTCAAGGTATCACTTACTTCACCCATTCGCCGGGGTATTGCTGAGATGCGTGGAGTTTGCTATGTGGGCGATTCAGTAGTTGCTGAAGGTGACTACATGGCTCAAATTGTTAAGATAAATTAATTAGAAACAGAAAATAGATACAAATGAAACAACCATTGGCTTACGTACATCCAGAGGCAAAATTAGCTGAAAACGTAGTTATTGAACCTTTTGTAACCATCGACAAAGATGTGATTATTGGTGAAGGAACACGAATCGGATCGAGTGTGAC
>CAMDGL010000041.1 GCA_945897845.1 Chitinophaga pinensis
CCATTGTATGTGATTGACGGAGTACCTGTTGGTCCGGGAAACAATCTTAACCCAAACGATGTTGAGTCTATTTCTGTTTTGAAAGATGCTTCTTCAGCAGCGATTTATGGTAGCCGGGGTGCCAATGGTGTAATTTTGATTACAACCAAGCACGGACGTGCTAATCAGGAACCAACTATAACCTTTTCAGCACGCACCGGACTTTCACAGGCAAGTAACCAGTACGACTTGCTGAATACCACTGAATATGGTCAGGCTGTTTGGTTGCAGGCTAAGAATCTTGGGAACGCACCAAATTCTTCACAATATGGCAAAGGAACGAGCCCAGTAATTCCTGATTATATTTTGCCTGCTGGAACCAAAGAAGGAGATCCTTCGGTTGCTCCTGCACTTTATAATTATCCTGATTATCAGATATATAAAGCCAATAAAGTCGGTACTGACTGGTACGACGAAATCTATCGTACCGGAATTGTGCAGGAATACGATCTTTCAATATCAGGTGGTGGAGCGAAATCAACGTATTCATTGTCATCAAATTATCTTGATGAACAAGGTTTCCTAATCAATACCGATTTCAAAAGATATAATTTTCGTGTCAATGCTGACACCAGATTTGGTAACTGGCTGAAAGTCGGACAATCACTTCAGGCAGTATATATCAATCAAAAAGGTGACTTTGGTAATAATGGCGAAGGCAATGCTATATCTATGGCTTACCGCATGCAACCAATCGTTCCGGTTTATGATATCAAAGGTAATTTTGCTGGAACAAGGGCTCCCGGAACTGGTAATGCAGCCAACCCAGTTGCACAGTTAGACCATGCAAAAAACAATGATGGCAAATGGTTCCGTGTACTTGGCAATATTTATGGCGACGTTAATCTGATGAAAGGATTAACTTTCAGAAGTTTGTTCGGTTACAACATCGGTCAGTGGAATGCCAAAACATACACCATGCCTACTCACGAAAATGCTGAACCAAATAAAGTTGCCGGTTTAACTGTTGATTCAAACTATTCAATTCTATGGAACTGGTCAAATACAGTAAATTACAGTCTGAACATCAATGACATTCATCAGATCAATGTAGTTTTGGGAACAGAAGCTGTTCAGAACAATTATCAGGAAATGAGTGCAGGCCGTAGTCAGTATTTTTCATTATCGCCCGATTATATGCAGTTAAACTCCGGTGAGTTGAACAAAGATAACTCAGGAACCGGATCTGAATGGGCCTTATTCTCTCAATTCGGTCGTGCCAATTACGACTTGATGGGAAAATATTTTATGGAAGCTACAATACGTCGTGACGGTTCTTCCCGTTTTGGCGCTGACAATCGCTATGGTATCTTCCCTGCTGCATCCGCTGCATGGGAAATCAGTAAGGAAACCTTCATGGCAAGTTCAAGCGATTGGTTAGATATGCTTAAAGTGAGAGCTGGCTGGGGTAGAAATGGTAACGACCAAATCGGAGAATACAACATGTACTCAACCTTTGGAACAAATGGTTATACGGCTGCTTATAATTTAAATGGAACAACAGGTTCCGCTATTGCAGGATTTGAGCCATCAACAAAGGGTAATCCTGATGTGAAATGGGAAACTACAGAAACTGTAAACGTTGGTGTCAATGCATCGTTGTTGAAAAACAAACTCACTTTGGCAGTTGATGTATGGCAGAGAAATACGTCTGATATGCTTTACCGTTTAAGTGTACCGCAGGTAATGGGTCTTGCAACTCCTCCTTATGTAAATATTGGTAAGATGAAAAATACTGGTGTCGATGTTGAAATTGGATACCACAATTCTTTAATGGCCGGTAAATTAACTTATGCAGTAAATGCTACTTTGTCGCACTACAAAAATGAAGTGGTTTCACTTTCAAACAATTTAAAAGAAGTGGTAGGATTTTCAACACGCCAAGTCGAATACACCCGCGCTACAACTGGTCAGGCTTATCCGATGTTCTATGGCTTGATAGTGGATGGTATTATCCAAACTGCTGCCGAAGCTGCCGCCGCACCTAAATTTGACACTTACACTACAGTAGGCCATTTCAAATACCGGGATTTAAACAATGATGGATTAATTACAATGGACAAAGACCGTACTTTTATTGGCGATCCTCATCCTGATTTTACCGGAGGTTTAAATATTGACCTTGGTTATGCAAATTTTGATTTGAATATGTTCTTTTATGGAAGTTATGGCAATGACATGATCAACTACGTAAGTCGTTGGGTTGACTATGGCCAGTTCGTTGGAGGATTGAGCAAGGATGCTCTTTACGATTCCTGGACTTCAACAAATACAGGAGCCAGATTGCCTATGCTTGACGGTGCATCGCATTCACAGGAAGCTTCTACCGCCTTTATTGAAGACGGCTCATACCTGAGAATGAAAACAATGAGATTAGGTTACACATTGCCTAAGAATGTTCTTGATAAGGTAAACATGAAAAGCTTGCGCATCTATTTACAGGCAACCAACTTGTTCACCCTTACCAAATACAGGGGGCTCGATCCTGAACTCGATTCATCAGGTATGACGATGGGATTTGACCAGGGTTCATGGCCAACTCCTCGTCAGATTACATTGGGCGTAACCCTTGGTCTGTAATAGTATGTGATTAATATTAATTTAAAACTTAAAAATTATATGAAAAAGCTATCAATAATAATGGTCACTTTATTTTTACTGGCCATAGCTTATTCCTGTTCGGAAGAATTTTTGGATAAAAAGCCGCTTGGTTCGACTTCCGAAGATGTCTTTTACAGCGAAAAGGGTGTTAACGCCTTATTGACCGGAGCCTACAGTATGGTTAAGGGATCTGCATTATGGACCGTTAGCTGGGGGGCATCTATCACCAACTGGACTTATGGATCCGTAGCATCTGACGATGGCGCCAAAGGTTCTTATGTGGGCGACCAGATTCCAATCAATGAAATTGAACAATGGGCGGTTTCAACTACCAACAATTATCCTGCTGACAAATGGGTATTGAATATTGGAATGGGTGTAAACCGTTGCAATATTGTATTGAATGTAATTGCCAAAACTACTGATCTTCCTGCAGCTACTGCTTCTGAATTACAAGCTGAAGCACGTTTTTTGAGGGCTTTGTATTATTTTGAATCGTGGTTGGTTTTTGGCGACAAAATTCCGCTTATTACTGAAGATAAAGTAGATGTTGCCAATACGATTACCAATGACAATGCACCGGGCGTGGTTGTAAAATTCATCACTGATGACCTGAAATTTGCTGCCGATAACCTACCTGCAAAACAGTCGCAACCTGGCAGAGCAACCAAATGGGCTGCAAAAGCACTGGCAGCCAGGGCATATCTGCAAGTTCTTGATTATGCAGCAGCCAAACCTTTGCTTGATGAAATCATTAACAGTGGTCAATTTACACTCGCTGACAAATTCTTTGACAACTTTAGAATTGCAAAAAACAACAATACAGAATCTATTTTTGAAATCCAGAGGAATGTTAACGATATCAACGAATCTTTAAATGGTGAAATGGGTATTGGTTTGAACGCACCTTATGCACCTGAATTGGGTATGTGCTGCGGTTTTCACCAGCCAACACAGAACCTTGCCAATGCTTTTAAAGTTGATGCCAATGGTTTGCCATTGTTTGACACTTTCAATAACACTGATTTGAAGAATGACCAGAATATTGAATCTACGGAAGAATTTATTCCGGCCACAGACTTGCTTGATCCCCGTATTGACTTCACCATGGGACGCAGAGGACTTCCATACATGGATTGGGGTATCATGCGTGGTAAAGACTGGATTCGTGACCAATCATGGGGCGGACCTTATGTAACCGTTGAGAAAACTTTCTTTTACAAATCTGAACGTAACAGCTTGTCAACTACCACCGGCTGGCAGACAGGTATCAATGCAAATAACTTCCGCTATCTTCGTTTGGGTCATATTCTGTTGTGGAGAGCTGAAGTGGCTGCTGCTGAAAATGATTTGGCTACTGCACTAAAATATGTCAATCAAATCCGTGTTAGAGCAAATAATGAAGTGGTTATGGGAAAAGTTAACCTTTATAAACTGCCTGTAAGTGTTAATACTGGTGACGAATGGAAACAGTATGTTGACTTTACCAAACCTGCTGCCAACTACAAGATAGGTACATATACCGCTTTTGCTGATAAGAACGCAGCAATGAGAGCAGTACAATGGGAACAACGTCTCGAATTCGCAACCGAAGGAATGCGCTTTTTCGATCTTCGTCGCTGGGATAAAGCAACTCCGGGTAGCATGAAAGCAACCCTGGAAGCTTTTGCCACTGCTGACAGAAGAATCAGACCTGACGTAATGAAAGGTACTTCTTTTGATGAAAAGGATAAATATATGCCTATTCCACAAGTTCAACTTGATTTACAACCTGGCGTTTTAAAACAAAATGCAGGTTATTAATCTAATCTGATATTTAATATTTGCGGCTGCTTCATTCAATTGGGGCAGCCGCTTTTTTTGTATATATTTAGTCCGAAAAATAGAAATAAATGGCGCTCAATTATATCTGGATCTTCTTCTTCGTGGTGGCTTTTGTGATTGGCTTGGTTAAGCTGATATTTTTCGGGGATATGGAAATATTTCCTCAAATGATGAACTCAACCTTTTCGATGGCCAAGACAGGTTTCGAAATCTCACTTGGACTTACCGGAGTTTTAACTTTGTGGATGGGAATCATGAAAATAGGGGAGAAGGGCGGTGTTGTCAGGATTTTCTCCAGACTGGTTGGGCCTTTTTTTAACAAACTATTTCCCTCTCTTGGCAAAGATCATCCGGCTTATGGTTCCATTATAATGAATATTGCGGCAAACATGCTGAACCTCGACAAT
This sequence comes from Chitinophaga pinensis, assembly GCA_945897845.1. Lineage (GTDB taxonomy): Bacteria > Bacteroidota > Bacteroidia > Bacteroidales > Prolixibacteraceae > Aquipluma. Next base: position 4,872 of record CAMDGL010000041.1, read on the forward strand.
GCTGCTACTCCGATGGGTTTAAAGGCCATGAAGGAAATGCAGGAAACCAATCCGTCAAAAGACACCGCTTCGGATGCACAGATAATGTTTATGGTGCTGAATGCTTCGGGCCTGACCATCATTCCAATCAGTATAATGGTTTACCGCGCACAATTGGGAGCTGTAAATCCGTCAGATGTTTTTATCCCGATATTGCTGGCTACGTTTTTTTCGACACTTGCAGGATTAATGGCAGTTGCCTGGCACCAGAAAATCAATTTGCTGGACAAAACCATTTTGGCTTATCTTGGCGGATTAGCTACTTTTATCGCTGGAATTATCTGGTACTTTTCAAGTATTGAAAAGGAGCAGATTCAAGCCATTTCGAGTGTTGCCAGTAACCTGATTATTTTTTCGATCATCATCATCTTTATTTTGCTTGCCCTTCGCAAAAAAGTGAACGTTTACGATGCATTTATTGAAGGCGCAAAAGATGGTTTTCAAACAGCCATTATGATTATTCCCTACCTGATTGCGATATTGGTTGCCATTGGCGTTTTCCGTACTTCAGGCGCGCTTGAGTGGACTATTTCAGGAATTAGCTGGAGCTTTCAGCAATTGGGTATCAATACCGATTTTATTCCAGCACTGCCTACTGCTCTGATGAAACCCCTGAGCGGAAGTGGCGCCCGCGGAATGATGGTGGATGTGATGACCAATTACGGCGCCGATTCCTTTGCCGGGCGCGTTGCCTCAACCATTCAGGGATCTGCCGATACAACCTTCTATATTCTGGCAGTTTACTTTGGTTCGGTTGGAATAAAAAATACCCGCTATGCGTTGACATGCGGGTTAATTGCTGATTTTGTCGGGGTTGTTGCAGCTATTTCAATGGCTTACCTGTTCTTTCATTAATCCATTGCATCATACACGATCACTTTCGCCCAAAGATGCTGGCAATCTTCAATGAATTTAAGGTGAATAGGATGTGTCTGGTAAATTGCCTGATCTTCTTTATTCTTGAAAAATGCCATGTATGAATAGGTAAAAGAGTCGTCAACAACCTCACGGGGCGATTCTACCGGATTTCCAATATGACTCGACTGAATTTGCGGAACGGTGATCAATCCCTGCAATCCAGTTTCAAAATCGGTTCTTGCTTCGGTATTTTGCGGCTCTTTAAGCCAGAAAAATACATGATGCACAAAAACGTTTTTGATTGGAATTTGATTGGCATACGCATTACCCGTAACTGTAACAAAGGTTGCTGCAGCCATGCTACCTGCAATTTTAGTGACGAAATTTCTTCTGGATTCCATTTTTTTTAAAAAGTTTTTACAACTTGTCTGAGTTGAACAAGCCGGGTTAAAAGTCCTTCTAACAAATCTATTTGTAACATATTTGCCCCGTCAGATTTTGCATTGGCCGGGTCAGGGTGGGTTTCAATGAAAATTCCATCAACTCCAACTGCGATACCGGCGCGGGCAATGGTTTCAATAAGTTGAGGCTGGCCGCCGGTTACGCCGCTCGATTGGTTGGGTTGTTGCAGCGAATGGGTAATATCGAGAATCACAGGGCAGTTATTTCTCTGCATTTCCGGAATTCCACGGTAATCAACAATCAAATCGTGGTATCCGAATGTTGAGCCACGTTCGGTTAAAAATACATTGTTGTTGCCACTTTCGCGTACTTTGGCAACTGCAAATTTCATGGCTTCAGCCGATAAAAACTGACCTTTTTTAATGTTTACTGCCTTGCCGGTTTCGGCCGCTGCCACCAGAATGTCGGTTTGCCTGCAAAGGAATGCCGGGATCTGCAACATGTCAACGTATTCGGCTGCCATTGCGGCTTCGTGAGCTGTATGAATATCGGTAACCGTAGGAATGTCGAATGTTTCGGATACTTTACGCAGTATTTTTAGTGCTTTTTCGTCGCCAATTCCGGCAAACGAATCAAGTCGCGAGCGATTTGCCTTGCGGTACGAACCTTTGAAAATATAGGGAATTTGCAGCCTGGTGGTTATTTCAACAATACGTTCGGCAATCTCCATCGCCATCGATTCGCCTTCGATGGCACAAGGGCCGGCCAAAAGCAAAAAATTTGAGTTTTCGAATTTGAGTTTTGGAATCATCATGTGTAATTTGTTACGAAGATAAACTAAAAGTTACATGCCAGATGGTTTCAATCCTGAAATCGACTAAATTTACCGGTAATTATGAGTCAAACAATTATTCAGCAAAACGACATTGTTGTTAAAAGCTGGGAGCAGCTTTGTGAGGAAGTTTATCACGATTCGTGGAAACCCGAAATGGGAAGATACCGCTCTGATTATGCTTTTAGGGGATTATCGGACATGAATTACGAATTGAAAAACAGTTTTCTCCGAAATTGTGGCGAAAGGCCGGAACTTGAATATCATTTGCTTCGCAATTTCCGCAAATATTCCATCTCACGTGATCCGCAGTTGACCAGTACTTTTTGGCGGGCTCTGGTACTTGCCCAGCACCATGGTTTGCCAACAAGGCTCATCGATTGGACTTATTCACCTTTCATAGCGATGCATTTTGCCACTGCCAACACCGAAAAATATGATATCGACGGAGTGATCTGGAAAGTTGATTTTGTAAAAGTAAACCAGCTTGTGCCTTCGCCTTTGAGCAACGGCTTGGAGGAAGAAAAATGCAATGCTTTTACAGTTGAAATGCTTGAAAAGATTGTGTCTTTAGGTGATTTTGACCGGCTGTTTACCGAAAATCAGGTACTTTTTTTTGAACCCCCATCCATCGATGAACGGATTGTGAACCAATTTGCTTTGTTCTCGGTAATGAACAAACCCACATCAGTTTTGGATGAATGGCTTATCCAGCGTCCTGATACTTACCGGCGAATTATTATTCCAAAGGAATTGAAACTTGAAATCAGGGACAAACTCGACCAGGCAAATATTACTGAAAGAGTGCTATTTCCGGGGCTCGACGGACTTGCAAAGTGGCTGAAACGACATTATACACCTGTTGAATAAAAGGATCAGTATTTAAGTGGTGAAATGCGAATAAAACCTCCTGCCGGAATTGATAAATTGATGGTGTTTTTCCCTTTGGTTTTTAAAATCCCATTTTTAGTAACAATCCCTTTACAGTTAAATATTTCTAAGTTATACTCCAGTCCAGCTTTTCCTGAAAGTAAATTGATATTTTCCGTGGTTTTTGAATTGATAATATCCAGGGTTTTATTTAGTGAGGCAGGCAGATTAATGGTGTAATCCTCGTAAACTGTGTAGATTATTTTCTGGTCGTTTTCGACTTTTACTATTGGGTAGAAACGCGAAACCTGCATGGGTTCGAACGAGCCTTCGAAAATTACCTTGTAGTTCTTTTTCCAGTAATCGAGCCAAAAACGGATTGTTTGTTTTAAATCCGGTGGCAAAGTGGTAATATAAAAGGAAAGGTAAGGATTTCCATACAATACCGATTGGATTTTTAATGCTACCTCTTCTGGCTTTTCTCTTGGATTGATGGCTACAACTTCCATAAAAGGAGTATATTTTCCATAAAGTAACCGGTTATTTACCATTTTTTCGCGCACCACCTGTGTCTTTTCAACTCCGACAAATCCGGTTAAAAAATTCTGGTAACTGGCCAGATTGGGACCAACGATCGAAAATTTCTGCCCCATAAAAATATTCGGATTAATTGCCTTGAGCCTTGATTCCATATCGGAATAAAGTGTATCCACTGCAAGGTCAATCGAAACGAAATCACGGCCTTTGTCGTTTTCAATCAGAGCGCCCTCCTTTGGATAAAAACCTTTCAGGAAATCGAACCAGTAACCATCAAAATGCCATTCAGACAAGAAATTGGCATATGTGCTGACCAAATGTTTTCTAACTTCTGGATATCGCGGATCCAACACATACATCTGCCGCGGAGCGCGGTACCGAATGTATTTTCCTTCAAATTTTTTCAATACAACCGGATTCCCGCCTATAAACGGAATGGAATACCATAAATACAAGGGCAATCCCATCTCAATACATTTTAGCCTGAACAAATTCATTGTCTCATAGCTATGTTTTTCATACGAATAAGCAGTATCGACTTTCATATTTACCAAAGCCTGCCAACCATCATCGACAAGTACCGACTTGAAATTGAAAGTTTTGAGTGAGTCGAGTTCTTTGGTAATGTTTTCGAGCGGAATATTCCGGTGCATCGGATACCATGTTGAAAATACCGGTACATTGGTGGTATCTACACTGGCAACAGCATCTTTGAATTCCTCTTTCAAAAACCAGGAAGAGGCATCAAAAATGGCTTTCGAAAAATGAATATTGCGGAAATCAATCAAAACTTCAGCCTGATAATCCTGCAAGTTGGAAAGTGGCGGATTGTCTTCAAAAAATCCGAGGTTGAAAATTATCGAGTCTTTGTCTTCCCTGATGTTTGAACTCACAAACCTGGCCTGATAGGCATCTTTACAAGTTAAAGTTATCTGATTCTGGTCATTTATTGTTAGTCCCGAAATAATGGAAAAGCCTGCAGTAGCCCGGTCGTAGGAAGGCATTGAGAAATAGGACTTATTCGACCATGTTTTTGAATTCCAAATCTGATTGATTTTGTCCTTTGGGAATTTAACTGATACATTGAAAACAGGTGGTGCGGCCGCAAAGGTTGAATGCAAATAGATATTCAGGATAAACCTGTTGAGTCCAAAATCGGTAATGTCATAGGTTGCTTCAAATGGCGTCAAGTTTCCATCTATCCTGATTTTGCTTTTGTCAAAAACATAAAAATTATCAGGTTCTGCTCCAATCACATAATTTTGTGATATTAAAACCAGCATCAACACCATTAATCCGATCAACTTCATGCTTTTCCGAAGAGTCAATTTCATACTGAGAAGTATATAATAGGTTGGTAAAGATAATAAACCAAGTTTTAAAAAGTACTTCAGTAAAATTTATTTTAAATGCGGTGAAACAAAAAACCCCGCTTTTCAGCGAGGTTTCGTATGTTTATTTCACCTTATGAACCGAAATTGTTACTTCACCCTATCAACAATTGCTTTGAAAGCTACCGGATGATTCATCGCTAAATCAGCCATTACTTTACGATTGATCTCTATGTTCGCTTTTTTTAGCAAACCAATGAATTGTGAATAAGAGAGTCCTTCGGTACGAACGGCTGCGTTGATACGCTGAATCCATAAGGCGCGGAAATTTCTCTTGTTTACTTTTCTGTCTCTGTAAGCGTATTGCAAACCCTTTTCCCAGGTATTTTTTGCAACTGTCCATACATTTTTGCGGGCACCGAAGTTACCTTTGGTAAGCTTCAGGATTTTTTTTCTGTGAGCCCGTGATGCTACTGCATTTACTGATCTTGGCATAAAAACTGATTTTAGAATGGTTAGCGTCCCGAATCGGGATCTTGAAGCTAATTCATTCGATTGATAACTGTATTAATTTTACTCTAAAAAAGAAAACATTGTTAGATAGTCAACATTGCTTTTACATTCGACAGGTCAGATTTTGCAACTGTTGTCCAGTAAGTCAGGTTACGTTTCTGCTTAGTGGTCTTTTTGGTCAAAATGTGACTTTTAAACGCGTGTTTTCTTTTAATTTTTCCGGTGCCGGTTAGTTTAAACCTTTTTTTTGCTCCGGAGATGGTTTTCATCTTTGGCATCTTCCTAATATTAATGTATTTAAGAAATCTATTTCTTCTTCTTAGGTGAAATAAACATGGTCATTCTTTTTCCTTCAAGTTGTGGCAACTGTTCAACTTTGCCTGTTTCTTCCAATTCCTGTGCAAACCGAAGCAACAAAATTTCGCCTTGTTCTTTAAATAAGATCGACCGACCTTTAAAAAACACATAAGCTTTTACTTTGGCGCCTTCTTTCAGAAATTTTTCGGCATGGCGTAGTTTAAACTGAAAATCATGGTCGTCGGTATTTGGTCCAAACCTGATTTCTTTCACAACTACCTGAACTGTTTTTGCTTTGATTTCCTTTTGTTTCTTTTTTTGCTGATAAAGAAACTTCTGATAATCGGTAATCTTACAAACGGGCGGGTCGGCGTTGGGCGAGATTTCTACAAGGTCAAGTTCAAGTGCATCAGCCATTTTTAAGGCTTCCGAAATCGAGAAAACACCCGGATTTTCAATATTGTCGCCAACTACCCGAACCTGCTGGGTACGAATTTTTTCATTTATCCGGTGTTGAGGAGCAAGTTCTGCTCTTCCACCATTGTATGGTCTTTTTACAGCTATGGCCAAATCCTCCTATTATTAGTTTATATTTTTTAGTTATACAACGATGATAATTGTTCTTTAACTTCAGCATTAATGAAATCTGCGAACTCCTGAAGTTTCATTGATCCTTTGTCGCCATCGCCTTGTTTTCTAACAGCAACCTGCTCACTTTCAGCTTCTTGTTCTCCAACTATCAATAAATAAGGGATACGTTTCAACTCGTTATCCCTGATTTTACGACCAATTTTTTCATTGCGGTCGTCAATTATCGTGCGAATATCGCAATTATTTAGAAATTCCGAAACTCTTTTTGAATATTCATTGTACTTTTCGCTGATTGGTAACACAACCACCTGGTCAGGCGACAGCCAAAGTGGAAATTTTCCGGCAGTATGCTCAATTAAAACAGCCACAAACCTTTCCATCGATCCGAAAGGTGCGCGGTGGATCATCACCGGACGATGACGTTTGTCGTCGGCGCCGATGTATTCGAGTTCGAACCGCTCCGGAAGGTTGTAGTCAACCTGAATGGTTCCCAGCTGCCAGCTTCGTCCCAAAGCATCTTTGATCATGAAATCGAGTTTCGGTCCATAAAAGGCCGCTTCGCCCAAAACGGTCACTGTTTTTAGTCCTTTTTCTGCGGAAGCTTCAATGATAGCCTGTTCAGCTTTGTCCCAGTTTTCGGTTGACCCAATGTATTTTTCAGGTTTGTTCGGGTCACGCAATGAAATCTGCGCCGAATAATTTTCGAAATCCAATGCTTTGAAGATGATGAAAATGATGTCGATCACTTTTTTGAACTCTTCCTTAATCTGATCGGGACGGCAGAATAAATGAGCATCATCCTGAGTAAATCCGCGAACACGGGTCAATCCGTGCAACTCGCCGCTTTGCTCGTAACGGTAAACCGTGCCGAATTCGGCCATGCGAATTGGTAAATCTTTGTATGAGCGTGGTTTGAATTTATACAACTCGCAGTGATGCGGACAATTCATCGGTTTCAGCATGTATTCTTCTCCTTCAGCCGGAGTTTTGATGGTCTGGAACGAGTCTGCACCGTATTTCTGGAAATGTCCTGAAGTTTTGTAGAGGTTGATATCACCGATGTGCGGGGTGATTACCTGTTCGTATCCGAATTTTTTCTGAACCTTTTTCAGGAAATTTTCCAGTTGTTCGCGAAGAATGGCTCCTTTTGGCAACCACATTGGCAAACCTTGTCCAACATTCTGCGAAAAAGTAAACAGTTCCATTTCTTTGCCAATCTTCCGGTGATCTCGTTTTTTAGCTTCTTCAATCAGCACAAGATATTCTTCCAGCATTTTTTGCTTCGGAAATGTAATTCCGTAAACGCGGGTGAGCATTTTGTTTTTTTCGTTGCCTCTCCAATAAGCACCGGCAATTGAGGTCAATTTTACTGCTTTAATAAAACCGGTATTTGGCAAGTGTGGTCCGCGGCACAAATCGGTAAATCCACCCTGATTATAAACGGTAATGGTTCCGTCTTCCAGCTCGCTGATTAATTCTTCTTTTAAAGTGTCTCCTTTTTCAGTGAACATTTTAAGGGCATCTTCCTTAGATATATTTTTTCTTATTATATCGTGTTTTTCACGGGCAAGTTCGATTATCTTTTTCTCAATTTTTTCCAGATCTTTTTCAGTCAGCTGCTGGCCTTGCGGAAGATCGATATCGTAATAAAATCCATTGTCAACTGTCGGCCCGATCCCGAATTGAGTTCCGGGGTAAATTGATTCAATCGCTTCGGCCATCAGGTGAGCCGATGAATGCCAGAAAGTTTCCTTTCCTTCACGATCGTCCCACAAGAATAATTTGATGTGGGCATCTTTGCTTATTACACGGCCAAGGTCCCAAACCTCGCCATCGACTGAAATTGAAAGAACATCTTTTGCCAGACGGCTGCTGATTGATTGGGCTATATCGAATCCAGTAACTTCACTTTCGAATTCCCTGACACTACTGTCAGGTAAAGTAATTTTTATCATTTGGTTTTTATTGTATTGAAAAAACAGGGTGCAAAGATAAATATTAATAACTGAAAATAAAATTAAAGATCAGCGCATTCCCAAACTTACACCTGCATTGTAGGAGGTATATTCTGATTTATTAATTGAACCAAACAAACTAAAAAATGCAATTTTAAGCCGAATACCTGCATCCAAACTTATATTGGATGTTTCAAACGGCAAAGCTACCGGGTCATTTAGTGTCTCTTTGCTGGTGAATTCCTGTCCGGCAACATTTAACTTGGTGACAATATTATACGTTCCAATTAAATCAACATTTGATTTGGAGGTACTTTGCCCTATCCCGCCAAAAACGGTAAGTATGCTGATTTTCTTTGAAACGACTAGTCCGTATTTGGTTGTTTTTGTATTTACTTTCAGCAATTGATTTCCATCATTCGCAAACTCGATGGTGGCATTTGCCAGCGAATTCAATTCACTTTGGGCATTTACTTCTGAATAACTGCCAAAAAGTGCGGCATCAAACGGAAGTGCTTTCAGTACAGGAATCCATTCCATAAAATTGTGTTTTACACCAACGCCCCAAAAGCCAACCTTCATCTCATCGCCATCATTGTCATACTTCATTTCGGGCACATAACGACCAATCACATCAGTATGCGGAAGTAGCCCAAAACCAATTTGCACCATCGGAACCGGAACCATATCCATTCCTGCTCCATTCGGACTATTGAATTCAATCGGGCTATCTTTAACGCCTAAGAGTGGTCTCGAATTGGACTCTCCTGCTACAGTTGGTGCAATATTACCACCACTTTTGACATACATTTTTTCTAAACTCAGTTTGCTGATGTCAAACGTTTTTGATTCTTCCGGAATCTGAATAGCGCTCACGCTAACAGTCAGATCAAATCCAAATAGTTTATGCGTTTTTGCTGAGTTGTACCAACCATTGTTTAATCCGTCACCCAGGGCAAAAGCATAGGGTTCGAGATATGCCCTGAATAATGTATTTGCATCAGCTTTTCCACCTTTCAAAAATTCAACCACATCTGTTTGTGAAAAAGCCATCAAACTGAATAAACTTAAACACAATACCAATCTCACTTTTTTCATAGCTCTTTTCTTTAGTTGATTCAAATTGACGGTCAATAATTTACTGGTTGCAAAGTTATAATTTTATGAAATATGACAATGACCAATTTACGCAATGATTTAACGGCTTTTTTATATCAAAAATTATTAGAAGTTTTGATGTTGTTTAAAATGTTTAAATTATCAGTACAATGGATATCAGAAAAATAATACTTCCAATTCTCATAAGTATTTCATTTGTCGCTTTTTCACAAAAAAAAATCGAACTTGAAGATGTTGTCAGTAACCGGATTTTTTCACAGAAAACCGTATCCGGATTACGTTCTATGAATGACGGACTAAATTATTCGACGCTTGAAGCCGGAAATAAAATCGTAAGGTACAGTTATAAAACAGGAAATAAATTGGATGAAATTTTCAATTTGTCGGAAATTGAGAATGCTCCGTTTTCCAGTTTTGTAGATTATACTTTCAGCAGCGACGAAACCAAAATACTTTTCACCACCCCAAAGCAGCAAATTTACCGTCATTCTTTTTCATCCGAATATTTTATCTGGAATCTGACAACCAAAGAAATGACTACTTTGTCGGTAAACGGAGCACAGCAATTGGCAACTTTTTCGCCCGATGGCGAACGCGTTGCTTTTGTGCGAAACAACATCCTTTTTATTAAAAGCTTGAAATTCGGAACTGAAAGTCAGGTTACCCGCGACGGCAAAAAAAATGAAATAATTAACGGAGCTCCCGACTGGGTTTATGAAGAAGAATTCAGTTACAACAAGGCTTTCGAATGGTCGCCCGACAGTAAATTCCTGGCATTTGTCAAGTTCAACGAAACCGAAGTTCCGATGTTTAATATCCCGATGTTTCAGGGCCAAAAGCCGGAATTAAATGAAAATCAGCTTTATCCCGGAAATTACAGTTATAAATACCCAAAAGCAGGAGAAAAAAACTCGGTGGTGAGCGTTCATATTTATGATTTAAAATCAAAAAGCAGTGTTACTGCCGAAGTTGGAGACGATCAGGAACAATATATTCCGCGAATTAAATGGACAGCCGATGCTTCTGATCTTGCAATTATGAAAGTGAACCGCCTGCAAAATAAGCTCGATATTGTGCTGGCCAATCCATATACAGGTGATGCACGCGCCTTTTTTACTGAAAAAAACAAACGGTACATTTCTGAAGATTTTTATGATGATTTCATTTTTCTGCCCGACAATAAATACATTGTTCTTATCAGTGAGCGAAACGGCTATTCACATCTTTACCTTTATGATCGTCAGGGATTTGAAGTCAAACAACTGACTGATGGCAAATTTGATGTTACCAAATTTTACGGTTTCGATCCACTGAAAAAAGTATTTTATTACCAGGCAGCCAAAGAATCTCCTTTGCGTCGCGAGGTTTATTTTGTTAGTTTGGATGGTAAAAAATCAGGAGAATTATCAACACAAACAGGAATCAATCGTGCCGTTTTCAGTGCCGGGCAAAAATATTACATTAATTATTTCAACAATGCCGAAACGCCAAATCTGGTTACTTTGCACGACCAAACCGGGAAACTCATCCGCACACTTGAAGACAACAGTGGTTTGAAAAACCTGATAAAAGAATATTCCGTCAGTAAAAAAGAATTTTTTACGTTCAAAACTTCGGAGGGTGTTGAATTAAATGGATGGATGCTGAAACCGGCCAATTTTGATCCGGCGAAAAAATATCCGGTATTAATGACCCAGTACAGCGGTCC
>CAMDGL010000042.1 GCA_945897845.1 Chitinophaga pinensis
TCGTTGCTTATTAAACGCTTCGAAATCAAAAGAGAGCGTAAACCTTAATGTATTTGCCAGTGGATTATTTTGGGCTACAGGTAAAAGGTAAGAGAAATCCAGCGCGAAAACATTCATCTTCAAACCGGCACCTGCTGTAAAAAACTTACGGTTTCCCTTACTCTCATCCTCATAATAATAACCGGCACGCAAAGCGAACTGTTTGTTGTACCAATATTCGGCGCCGATCGAAAAGTTAATTTCTCTGAACTCCTCAGCCATTCCTCCCGGTGCATCGCTGAATGAACTAAACATACCTGCAACAACCGATTTCCCCGAGCCTAAGCCGGTGATGATGTCCACACTGGCAGTGTCGGGTGTTGGTACCAATAATTTATTTGCATCCAGGGCAATCGTGATGGTATTGTATTTATCCATTTCGGTTTTATAGGAAACCCCCAATTTAAGGTTGGTAGGAATAAAATCTTTGGTTTCGCCATCGGTGTAGGAGATTTTGGCGCCAATGTTTGAAATATCGATACCGGCTGCCAAAGTTGACATCTTCCGGTTAACCCGGATCTCATTTTGATAGTAAAAAGCAACGTCAGCAGCATATGAATTTCCGGCATGGGTTTCGGTACCCATCACCAATTGTCCACCGGTAAGGTCGGACCGGATGTAACGAATAGCTACGGCACCCGAAAATTTATCTGAAAGCAAACGTGTATAACCAAAATCAACTGCAAATTCATTTGGACTTTGCTGACCGGTTGGATCGCCGTATTCGCTCATAAAAGTAATATCGCCCAAGGTAAAGTAGCGCAACGAAGCACTAACAGTTTGATTGTCATCCAATCGTTTATAACCTACCAAATAAGCCAGGTTAATATCTGAAACCAAATTACGCAACCACGGAGTATACGACAATGCAATTCCCATTTCGCTGGATGCAAATGCATATTTGGCTGGATTCCAATGTTGTGAACTTGCGTCAGGCGAGGTGGCAACGCCGGCATCGCCCATAGCACCGCCACGCGAATCGGGGGCAATGGTTAAAAACGGCACGCCGGTGGTGATAGTATTTGCTCCGGTTGTGGAGGTTTTTTGTGCATTTGCATATTGTACAAGCAATACAAATGATAGAACTAAAGTCAGTAATAAGTTTCTCTTCTTCATTGTAAATCGTTCAAAAATTTGAATTCGCAAATATATGGATTTGTAAAGGAGTAGCATCATTGGCAACTCAAAAAGCTAAACGTACTTTCTCCTGAAATAGTATTATAAATTATGCGCCGCAAACATTATTTAGCGGTACACATAAACCAATCTTCCCGATGCGCTGCTTGTCTTACCGTCAGCGGTTAACAACAACCTGTAAATATAAATGCCAGGAGTCATTTTAACCAATCTGGAAGCTGGATTCCATTCAAACGGAAGACTTTCGGTACCCTGCGAGCCAACTTTTTTCTGTACCATGTCAATCCGTTCTCCTGAAGTTTTGAAAACTTCAAGTGTAACATCGAAAGTTTCGTCAGGTTGATTGTGCGCAAAAACAAAATTGGTTTTATCCTGCATCGGATTTGGATAACAATGAAGGCTTTCAATGCGCAAATCGTCTTTCACTACGAAATTGATTTCTATTTCCGAAGAATTATTTAGCACGTCCCAAACTTTCACAATCAAGGTATGATTTCCTTCAGCCAGATTGCTAAGCGGAAAGACAATTTTGCCGCTGGTGTAGCTATTTTTATCGTACTGAAAATAATCGTTCAGCACCAAAACATTCGAATAATCGCCATCAAGAACGGCTGTAATATCATGCCCGATTCCGGTTCCTGCCGTGTTGATGCCGTTTTCATCTTTAATATTGGCAATCAAAACAGAACTGGCACTTACTTTACCTCCGTCTATAAAAGATTCATTGTTGAGAAACAAATCAACATCCGGCCCCTTCGAATCAGAAATGGAAGTTTTGGATGGACCTCCAACATAAAAACCATCGAAATATCCATGAGCATCTGTCGATTGATTGTAAGCATAATAAAGAATTTTGCCTTTACCCAGCTTGAAGGAAATATCTTTCGGCACAAAAAACGAAAACTCAAATTCACCGTTCACAACGCTTGCCAAACCTTTGTAAATAATATTGTTCTGAACGGTATAATTCATTTGCTCTTCGCCTGAATTTCCCAGCGTTTTTACCTGCAGCGCTTTGTCATAAACTGTTGGAATAATTTCGCCATTAAAGGAAGTCATTTTTGCACCATTGGTGTCGGCAACAAAACCTTTAATAGTAACCACCGAAAGCGAGCCGATTGTGTCAATTTTTGCTTCCGCATTTTCACCATTGATACTGCTGGTTTTTACCTGAAAATCGGGATATGCCAACCGAAGCGCCGGATCTGCCAGCAATGAAAAATTCAGTTGATTGATACCTGTATTGGCAGTTGCTTTGGCCAGCCGCATCACATCACCCAGCCGGAGGTGGTTACCATGACTATCTTTTTCGAAAATATATTTGAAAAACTGACGGTTTAAAACATAATTCGCACCCGAATATACCAGCCTTGTGGTAGAAAATAGACCAATCCCACCGCCAATCGGATTAAAAAGAATGTATTCGCCTGCTGATGTTTCATTTTCATCGAAACGGCTGAATTCGCAGGTTGCAGTCACGAAAATTGGCAGGCGTCTGGAATTGCTCCATGAATTGATGACTCCAACATCCAGAACGTTTTCATCAGCCAGGTTTTTTGCATTGGCATGACCGGTATAATTCATCACCAACGTTCCTTGTTTTACCCTGCCATTGATGGCAGACGTTACGTCAGGATATTTTTCACCACCTGAAGTTGATATCTGCCGGTAGGCATCAAAGTAAATTTTATCGGTATAAAATGCCGGATAAGTTGTATTCAGCAAATTGGCAAGTTGTTCAGCCTGCCACATGTGTGTGCTGTTATCTTCATCGTCGCCAATAAAAGTTACCGCATTTCTCCAGTTTCCAAGTGTCTCCTGTAGCCGGTAGTTCTTTATTTTATCCAATACGATTTTCGCTTCATCTTTGGTACGCGCAGGAATCCTTCCAATTCCCAAATCAATAATCCCCGAGTAGCCGCCTTCATTTTCATCGAGCATTACAAAAAAGTCATCGGTTACAAACGACTCAACCGGCGAAAGCGAATTCTCTGACTGAAAAGTTGGAATAAAATTCAGGTTCTTATTCTGAATATTTCTATTGTCAAACGTGCCATCGCCCAAAAGCAAAATATATTTCAGGGTATTTTTCCCCGATTGTTTTCCACGATCGTAACACATCCTGAAATAGTTACGAAACCCGGAAGGATCTGGCAGTCCGCCCGAAAACTCATTGTAAATAACTTCCGGGGCAACCACCTGAATGGTCATCTGATCGGTCGTACGGTGAAATTCGGCCAATTCAGCGGCGACACTCGAATAGTTGGAATGAGCGACAATAATCATATCAGACAAATCGCTGGCATGTAAGTTCTGATTTGGAACTTCGCCGACAAGTTCAGGAACAGGAATGGTTGTTCCCAATGGATTAAAAGCCACATATTCGTTCATGAGCGATGAATTCGACTTAAATTTCATTTGCCCGCCTGCAAAACTCACAGGCATTTCAACCGTCTGATGGAGGTTGGTTACATTAAATATTTTTAATCCTGAAGTAGCGCCTGAAAGCACAAATTCCGAAATGGGGATCGCGCCATCAACACCTCTTCCCCTGAAATAAGTGATGTCGCCAGCTATATTCAAGGTACTTTGGTAATTTATTGAAATATAATCCAGCCAAGCTTCAGACGAGCTATTTGCAGCATTGTATGATAATTTGAACGATAGATTTTTGGAAGGGAGCATTTCGGTGTAATTTATAACCCTTTCGTGCGCATGAACCTGAGTCGCATCATTGGTGGAAAGCGCCTGAAATGCAATGCTACCAATGGTTTTATCATTTAGAAACACGTTCATACTGCTTGCATCCGATGATTTTCCGGCAGTAGCAACCGTAACCATGGCCGTTTTGGACAAATCAGGATTGTCGAGCAATAAGCTAATCGTTTGTGATGCTCCCAGATTGAACCTTTCACCAAACCATTGACTGCCTGACATAATTAAATTCAGCAATTCTTTTTCGTAAAAAGCATAATTCGGAAACGAAGACACTTGCCTTCCGGCAATTTCTGTCAGTTCAGCAGCTTTCTCAATCAATAGCGGGCTGCCCTGTTCCGACAAATAAAAATAGGTTTCCGTGGAATAATAATTTTGCTGATGGGTAAAAAAGCCTGTTTCAATATTTCGGATCAACTGAATATTTCCTGAAGAATAAAAGAACATACAATCTTTGTTTGCGTTGTCCTTTCCCTTCCAGATAGGATAAGCCAACAGATCGTCGTTTTTTAAATCCCGGTTTAAAACGGGAAGCATAATTCCGCCATTTCCATAAAGAACAACCTTATCAGGATTGGTAAAACCCCAAAGTTTCAACTGATCGAATGTGATTTTGTAAATTCCTTTATTTTTGGTTTTAATTTTTGTCCATTTTCCTGAAGCTAATAAAGAGCTGGCTTTCCACTGATAACTGGTAGTTACCGATTTCAGCACATTGAAAGTTTCGTTAACAGACAATGTGAATTCTGTTAATTTCAGGATTTGACCGTTTCTTTTAACAAATGGAAAAATAGAAACCCTCAGGTAATATTGACCAGCCGAAGAACCAATTTCAGACGAAATTTTTGGCTCTGTACCCAATGAATCAGGCAACATGAGCGAAAAACCGATAAAAGGTTCAAATACGGTGTTTTTTATTTCAACTTCGGCATTTGAAGATTGCAATTCGAAATTTTCGGCCCAACAGGGAAGTTTACTTTTTCCATTAAAAACAGCTCCATCAAAAAAATCTTCAGGCAAAAAGATTGCTGACTTAGCATTCGGTTCAGGTTGATGCCAGGCAATTGTACGGTGAAAATCAACCGCGCCTGCCAATGTGGAAAAGAAAAGTAGCACAGAAAAAAGCAATAAACTTCGCATTATCGTGTTTTAATAAATTATTCACTAAACGATCAAACAGATATTATATTGTAAGCTTATGTTTGTAAACTTAATACTACCCGCGCAGATGCCTCGAAAGAAAAGCAAAAATACTAAGTTCAAACAACTTCGTGCTAAAAAAAGTTTGAATCAGCGAACAATATCAATTCAACAATTTAGTTATATTTGTGGGTCTTAAAAAAAACGGAAAAGATATAAAACGATGAAATTAAAATCCATAATGTTATTTGGTCTTGCTGCATTAATGGCAGGGTGCGGATTATTTGGAAAGGGCGGCGGAAAATCAGACGTTTCACATTCAACAGGATGGCAATTCGGTGATCCTAAATTTGGTGGTTTTCAGTCTGATGAAAACTATGCCCAGGAAACAGGACCTGGATTGATTTTCATACAGGGTGGAACTTTCTCCATGGGCAGGGTCGAACAGGACGTAATGTTCGATTGGAACAATGTTCCGCGAAGAGTTACAGTTGCTTCCTTTTACATGGACGAATCTGAGGTTTCCAATATAGATTACCGCGAATATCTTTTCTGGTTAAGAAGAGTTTATCTGTCAAATCCTGAAAAATACAAATCGGCACTTCCCGACACATTGGTTTGGCGTGAAGAATTGGCATACAATGAGCCGTATGTAACAAATTACTTGCGTCATCCGGCATATGGAAATTATCCTGTTGTAGGAGTTTCATGGAAACAGGCTGATGCTTATTCAAAATGGAGAACCGATCGGGTGAACGAAAAAGTACTGATCGACAAGGGCGTTATCACACCCGATGAGGCACAAAGTGGCCAGAATGTATTTACTACTGAATCATTCCTTGCCGGATTATATCAGGGCACTGAGGGAAAAAATTCACTGAAAGATGCTTCGGGAGCTGCCCGCAGGGTGCGCTGGGAAGATGGACTTCTACTCCCAAACTATCGCCTTCCAACCGAAGCTGAATGGGAATATGCATCACTTGGCCTGGTTGGAAATACTGAAGATGAATTATTGACCGACCGTAAATTATATCCATGGAACGGTAGTTATCTGCGTGATAATTCCAAAAAGACCAAAGGACAAATGATGGCCAACTTTACACGTGGACGAGGTGACTTGATGGGTATGGCTGGTTCACTTAACGACAATGCAGACATCACAGCTCCGGTGATGTCGTACCAGCCAAATGATTACGGTCTTTACTGTATGGCTGGAAACGTAAACGAGTGGGTATATGATGTTTACCGTCCGCTTTCGTCTGACGATGTGGCAGAATTTCAACCTTTCCGCGGAAATACATTTACCAAATACCGCACCGATGAGGCCGGAAAACTGGTACGCGACCAATATGGAGAACTGATAAAAGACACAATTGCTGACAGCCGTAACTTTAAAGATGGCGATTATCGTACGCAAATCATCGAAGGAGAAGATTGGAATGCATTAAAAGACAAAACAAAAACAAATACTATGTATATTCAGTCGGATAAAGAAGGTCAGTTCTCATCTTTGATCTCCGATGTTACACGCGTTTATAAAGGAGGAAGCTGGAAAGATCGTCCATATTGGCTGATTCCGGGAACCAGAAGGTACAAGCCTGAAACCGAAGCTGCCAATGACCTTGGATTCCGTTGCGCAATGACCCGCGTAGGAAGTCCTGATGGATTTTAAAGAAATTAACCGAATTCAATATTTAAACCTCATTTGAAAAAGTGAGGTTTTCTTTTTTTTAATATGGAAATAGCCAATTTATACAAGCTTTTCAGCCAGTACCGGATTATAACTACCGATTCGAGAAACATTCCGGCAAACAGTATATTCTTTGCCTTGAAAGGAGATAATTTCAACGGAAATAAGTTTGCCGTTGATGCATTGGCAAAAGGAGCTGCACTGGCAGTTATTGACGAACCGGAATATGCTGCTAACGACCGGATGATATTGGTGGAAGATGTTTTGACCAGCTTACAGAAATTAGCCAGATTTCATCGCGACCAACTTAAAATACCAGTTCTGGCAATAACCGGAACAAACGGGAAAACAACCACAAAAGAGCTTATTGCCGCAGTCCTTTCAAAAAAAATCAAAGTAAATTATACTCAGGGAAACTTAAATAACCATATCGGAGTTCCGTTAACCATTTTATCGATGTCTCCTGAAACTGAACTCGGAATTATTGAAATGGGTGCAAACCATCCTGGTGAAATCAAACTATTGTGCGAAATAGCCAATCCTGATTTTGGTCTTGTAACCAATATGGGGAAAGCCCACTTGGAGGGATTTGGTTCTTTTGAAGGTGTTATCAAAACTAAGACAGAGATGTACGATTTCCTCAGGATAAAAGGTGGAAAATGTTTTATTAATGCCGACAATCCTCTGTTGGTCAAACAAGCAAAAGATCTGGAGCAGATTACGTACGGAAAATATGACGGATACTTTTTATCCGGAGAACTGGGCACCACCGGTTACAGCCTGGTGGTTAAAGCGCTATTCCCGAAAGGCTGGCTGTATTTGAAATCCAAATTGATTGGCGATTACAATTTTGAAAATCTACTTGCTGCTGCCTGCATCGGCAAATATTTCGAAGTTGATCCTTTGCTGATTCAGAAAGCGCTGGAAGAATACACCCCTTCGAACAACCGTTCGCAGCTAATCAGAAAAGAAAAGAATACCATTATTATGGATGCCTACAACGCAAATCCAACCAGTATGATGATGGCCCTTGCCAATTTTGCGAACATTCAGAACAATCAGAAATGCGTCATTCTGGGCGATATGCTTGAGTTGGGGGAAGCATCGGACGAAGAACATCAGAAAATTGTCGATTTTGTTGAATTACAAAATTTCTCAGATATCTATTTTGTTGGTCCGGAATTTAAAAAGGCAATTGCCGGAAATAAAAAAAAGAAGTTCGACAACGCCGAACTCCTTTCTAACTACCTAAAAACACAACCTATTGAAAATAAACTTATTCTAATTAAAGGTTCCAGAGGAATACACCTTGAGAAAATTCTGGAAATATTGTCGTAACCAAATTAATTAATGACAGGTTTTTGAACTTTCAGGACTTCGGCTATTGCCTGTTCAAAAGTTGATTTTGGAAGAGCTCCCATGGCCATTTGAGGCTGACCTTCAAGCGGCACAAACAACAATGAAGGAATACTTTGCACACCAAAAACAGCCGACAATTCGCGTTCGTCTTCGGTATTCACCTTGTAAATTACAATATTGCTGCCATATTCTTTTTGCAGTTCTTCCAACACTGGCGCAACCATTTTACATGGACCGCACCAATCGGCATAAAAATCAATCATACAAGGAGTTGTTCCTTCAAATTTCCATTCCTTATTGAGTTCAAAGTTAAATACTTTTTCTTTGAATGTCTCTTTGGTTAAATGTTCTAACATGATTTTGAATTTAAATTATATAAATATCTACATTTTCTAATATATTAATATCAATTCACATGCCATTAAAATAAAAATTTATAATTGACTGCTAAAAAGCAATAAATGGTAATTTTGTCACAATTATAAAAACAAATTGTCATATATAGTTATCTAAATACGATATTTCCTGAATTTATTACATGAAGAAACATTTGAACCATACCATATTTAAAGTCATCTCCGAAGCTGCCGACCAATTAAAACAGGAAACATACGTTATCGGCGGTTTTGTCAGGGACCTGATTCTAAACCGCCCCTCCCCTGACATTGATGTCGTTACTGTTGGAAGCGGTATCGAACTTGCTGAAATAGTTGCAAAAAAATTAGGCCCCAATATTCAGGTCAGTGTTTTTAAGACTTTCGGGACTGCAATGCTCAAATATCAATCGCTTGAAGTTGAATTTGTTGGTGCGCGAAAAGAATCGTACAACGAAGATTCCCGCAAGCCGATGGTCGAAAATGGAACCCTGGAAGAAGACCAGAACCGTCGCGATTTCACCATTAATGCGCTGGCCATTTGCCTGAATAACGATCGTTTTGGCGATTTGCTTGATCCCTTCAGTGGCATTCAGGATATTCAGGATAAAATTATCCGCACACCGCTTGAACCCGGGATTACCTTTTCTGACGACCCTTTGCGAATGATGCGTGCCATCAGGTTCGCAACACAACTGGGATTCACAATCGAAGAAAAAACACTGGAGGCAATTTCGTTCAACAAAAACCGAATCCATATTATCTCGAAAGAAAGAATCGGGGAAGAACTCAATAAAATCATTCTTTCTGCCAAACCTTCAGTTGGATTCAAACTGCTTGACAAAACCGGTTTGCTTGAAATCATTTTTCCTGAATTACACCGAATGA
This sequence comes from Chitinophaga pinensis, assembly GCA_945897845.1. GTDB lineage: Bacteria > Bacteroidota > Bacteroidia > Bacteroidales > Prolixibacteraceae > Aquipluma. The sequence continues at coordinate 9,343 of CAMDGL010000042.1, forward strand.
AGGGTCGTGCAGAAGTGAATGGAATCGGACACAAGGACAACTTTTACCACACGCTGGAAGTACTTGACCGAATTGCGCCCAATACGAACAACCTTTGGCTAAGGTGGTCTGCTCTTCTGCACGATATTGCCAAACCTGCAACCAAAAAGTATTCGCCGCAACTTGGCTGGACTTTCTATTCACACAATTTTGTGGGAGCCAAAATGGTACCTGCACTATTCAAAAGGATGAAATTCCCCATGAACGAGAAAATGAAATATGTTCAGAAAATTGTTGAACTTCACATGCGCCCGATTGTACTTTCCGAAGAAGTTGTAACAGACTCGGCGATCCGTCGGTTGTTGTTCGAAGCTGGTGACGATGTTGATGATTTGATGACCCTTTGCGAAGCTGATATAACCTCGAAAAATCCAGAGAAGGTTAAAAAGTACTACGGAAATTTCCAACTTGTACGCCAAAAACTGAAAGACCTTGAGGAACGCGATCATATCCGTAATTTTCAGCCACCGGTTTCAGGAGAAACAATTATGGAGGTTTTCGGACTTGAACCTTGCCGTGAAGTGGGTCTGATAAAAACAGCAATTAAAGATGCCATCCTCGACGGCATAATTCCGAATGAACCCGATCCTGCCTATCAGTTCATGCTTGAAAAAGGAAAAGAAATGGGATTAATACCGATTAATAATTAATGATTTAACAACTGAAATCTTAATAGTACCGGCAAGTGATCGGAGAAACCATCCTGATATTTGAATCCTACATAAGTTCTCTTGGGCTTTACACCTCCGTATTTTTTGTCAGGCTCTAAAAGAAAGGGTGCGTCAAATATTTCAGCTTTCATTGATTTTACGAAATTCTTATCGTCCGGGAAATAGTCTGAAACGATCAATTGATCGAAGACCTGCCATGAATACATGTTTTTAAGGGTTTGAACCGGCTTTGTCATCCATCCGTAAGAAAGATTTATCAATTCTCCTTTAACATCTGGATTGTCGCTTTTTGCAGCCTTTAAAACTCCCGCTAAACTTTCATCTTCGGGTATGTCGTTAAAATCACCCATGCAAATTATTTTAGCCTTTGGGTATTCATCAAACAAGTTCTGAATGGACGTTTTCAATAATTCAGCAGCCAAACTTCGTAACCGCAAAGTTTCCATTAAACCACCGTACCTCGATGGCCAGTGATTTACAAAAACATGAATGGTATCATTATTCATGATTCCACTAACCTGCAGAATGTCTCTTGATTTAAATTGCGGATTAAGCGGATCGACCAATCGGATGGCCTTATAATCAAACGGTTTGAACAATTCAGACCTGTAAATAAATGCGACGTCTATTCCACGCTCATCAGGAGAATCTTTGTGAATAATCTTATAATTGAATTTATTCAGAGGAGTTTGTTTGACCAAAACCTCGATCGCCTGCTGACTTTCAACCTCGCAAAGACCAACAATAACAGGTGCATTCCATTTTCCGGCAGCTAAAATCACTTTTGCCAAACGATCGGCTTTGTCATGCAACCGCCCATAATTCCATCTTCTGTCACCTTCAGGCGTAAATTCATCGTCCTGAGTCAGGGAATCATTTTCGCAATCGAAGAAATTTTCGGTATTGTAAAACATGAAGGTAAATTCATTGCCAATTTTATTCTCCTGAGAAAAACATGGAGAAGAAAAAGAAATACAAATCAGAAGCCATACAACTAAAAATCTCATACTGATTGGCTTAGAGTGGAAGAATAGTATAATAACCGTGGAAATTACCCAAGCAGATTAACCAAATATGAATGATCAGTATTGAGTAAGGAAAATTTATTTCGCTTTTTTCTCCTGACGTTCCAATGCCCCGAGATCCGGACCTTTATCAAGTAACCGGTCGCGACCTTTAATATCGGTTGGTACCATACGGCCAATGCTTAACCTTCCGACATCTTTGGCAGGACTTAAAGTATCAAGCTCAAAATTGTATTTTTTGTAAGGATCTACAAACTTAGGATCTATGCCTTTCAAAATATTGACAAAATGATCGGCATTTGATGTTTTGAAAGTATCAGCCAGCTGAAGGAGGCATTTGTCAAATTTATAATTGAACAATGCTTCATTCCTTTTTCCAAGCAGAACTTCGTTACCATCAATTGCATTTCCGGTAATAATACAATTTCCAAAATCGGCTTTCGCCAAATCACCAATATATGCCGGTTTATCTTTACTTATAATAAGGTAGTTTTGAATTTGTAACGAGGGAGTTGAACGGGCTTTAAATCCATAGCCACCCCAATAATTTGCAATTGTCGAATGGTTAAATTCATAACTTCCGCCAACTAACAAAGCAACCGCATAAAAACCACAATTGGTAATTAAACAGTTATCAGCGGAAATCTCCGACTTCATTGCAAAAATTCCGGCATAAGCCATATTCTGAATTTTTGTATTGGTAAGTTTTACCGAGGCAAAACCTTCATTTTCAATATTTCCCACTTGCAAACCTATGTTTGCATTTTTAATTTCAACATTCAAAAATTCATTGTTTATGCTACCCGAATACAACAAAATTCCATTCCACTGATCAGGTACATCCGAATATACATCTTCAAGTCTGTCGCCATGAAAAGCGATTGGATTTTCAAGGGTCCCTTTGGCCAACACCCTGCCTTTTACATATAAACCAGCGTCTTTGTGGAAGTATATTTTAGTGCCTGGCTCGATTGTAAGGGTTGCATTACTGTCAACAAAAGCGTAATTATAAACAAGATAAGGCCGATCGCTGGTCCATGTGGCATTTTTGAGTTTTTGCTGTTTTATCAGTACAAAATCCTGCCCCCAAGCTACCAGATCAACATCCTGATGGTTAGAATTAGTAACAAACACGATGGAATCTTTTACAACAAGCGGAAGATTTTGACCACTTGGATCAATCGTTACTTCAACAAAAATGTATAAACTATCGAAAGGGGCAATTTCAAGGTCTTGAACTTCGTTGGAAGAAACACCATTGATATTTAGCCTAAAATTGGACATTTCGCCCTTGGCAAGCTTGATCGAAGAAATTAATACCTTTTGATTAAACGGATTGTAAACTTTTAAATGTTGCGTGGTAGACCCAATTGTAGTAAATACCGTGTCAAACATCACTGTATCAACAGAAAACCGAAGCTTTACATCCGAAGATGAAAGATACTTCTCGTCCTCACACGAAATTAAATATCCGAGTGTCAGGATAAGTAGCAATATGTAGCTTAGTTTTCTCAAGGATATCTTTTATATCTAACGAAAAATCAACGTAGTTTGGTATCAAAAGTAACAAATGATTTTTACAAATTTTAACATTCGGGACAATAAGTTCCAAAAAGTCTGTTTTTAAGTACATTTTAAATCCCAAATTATTGCGAAGAGTAGATATTTGTACCGGAAAATGCTTTATTATAGCGTTTTTTAACTTTTCTACCGCCAGAATAATAGAATATTAATTAATCAACAAATCTGAGTTTGGAATTGATTGGTATTTAATTCAAAACATGGCTTCATAAATATTGAATTTCACATTGTTTTTTATCTTTACCAATTGAACAGATATGCGATGAAGAGATATTTATTAACATTCAGTATCCTGATTTTGGTTTCAGGTTACTGCTCCGCCCAAAAAAATCCACCATTTCTGAAAGAGTCAAATGATCGATGGGTTGATTCAATTATGAACAAATTAAACCTCGATCAGAAGATTGGACAATTATTCATGATTCAGGCATATTCGAACGCAAAGCACCAAAAAACCGATGAACTGATAAAATTGATTGATCAGTATCGGGTTGGTGGAATTATTTTTATGCAAGGTGGCCCGGTTGCTCAAGCCAATATCAGCAACAAACTTCAGCAGGCCTCAAATATACCCTTGCTTGTTGCCATTGATGCCGAAACAGGACTGGGATTCAGATTGGATTCAACACTCAATTATCCGGCTCAAATGGCGATGGGAGCGATTCCCAATGACTCGCTGATTTACCGCATGGGATTTGAGATTGGTGAACAATGCAGAATGCTGGGAATTCACATGAACATGGCACCGGTTTGCGATATCAACGTAAACCATGACAATCCCATTATCAATCACCGGTCTTTTGGCGAAGATAAATTTCAGGTAGCACACAAATCGTGGCTGTATGCAAGTGGAATGCAGGATGCCGGGGTTTTGGCCACAGCCAAGCATTTCCCAGGACATGGCGATACTCAGACTGATTCTCATTACGATCTGCCGGTAATTCAACAAACTAAAAGCCAACTCGACTCACTCGAATTATTCCCTTTCTCTTACCTTATAAATAAAGGTATTGGAGCGGTGATGACAGGACACCTGCATGTTCCTGCGCTCGACGCAAATGCCAGGATTCCGGCGACCTTGTCATCAAAAATTATCAACGTCAAATTAAAAAAAGAGTTAGGATTCAAAGGTCTGGTGATAACCGATGCGATGAACATGAAAGGTGTGAGTAATCTTTATTCATCAGCTGAATCGTCGGTTAAAGCCCTGAAAGCCGGAAATGACATGATTGAAATTGTGCCAAGACTGGACAAGGCAATTGCAGCGGTAAGGCAAGCGGTTGAAAACGGAGAGTTAACAATGAATGAAATCGACGAAAAATGCAGGAAAATTTTAACCGTAAAAAAATGGCTCGGACTTGACAAACAAAAATTGGTTGAAACTAAAAATCTTCAGAATAAGTTAAATAACAACCGGTACCTGCTCACCAAACGCCTCCTTCAGGAACAATCGATGACGGTATTACTGAACAAGCAAAATACAATCCCTTTGCAGAAACTCGACACGCTCAAAATCGCCAGTTTGTCAATTGGTTCCGATCAACTTGTTCCATTTCAGGATATGCTCGAAAATTATACACAAATTGATCATTTCAATGTGGGGAAAATTCCGACCGAAGAGCAAATCAATAGTTTGATAAATCAGTTAAATCCATACAATCTGATAGTTATTGGAATACATGGCATGGGCTTATATCCTTCAAAACGATTCGGAATTTCTGATCAGCAAATCAGTTTGATTGAAAAACTTAAAGGCAGAAATACGATCATCTGTTTCTTTGGAAATCCATATTCGTTGCCGTATTTTCCGGAAATTCAGAGTACCCGGAGTTTAATCGTTGCATATCAGGACGACAAAGATGCACAGGAAATGGCCGCCCAACTCATTTTTGGTGCCACCGATGCCAACGGTAAATTACCGGTGACTGTGAATAATTTGTTCCCTATTAATTCCGGAATCGACATCAAATCAATAAAACGGTTAAAATACACGCTACCTGAAGAAGTAAAAATAAATTCAGAATACCTCCGAAATTTAATTGATTCGATCGCCAATAGAGGAATCGAAGGAAAAGCGTATCCAGGTTGTCAGGTATTAATTGCCAAGGAAGGAAAAGTGATTATGCAATCGTGCTATGGATATTTCACCTACGAAAATCAGCAGACAGTTCAAAAAAATCATCTGTACGATCTTGCGTCGGTCACAAAAATAACAGCGTCACTTCCTGCGATAATGAAGTTATTCGATGCAAAAAAGATCGATCTTGATGCGCCTTTCTCCAGGTATTTTACTGAATTTGAAAATACCAACAAAGCTGAAATGACTGTCAGGGATATGTTGACCCATCAGGCACGTTTGCAAAGTGGCCTTCCATTCTGGCTGGAACCTGGAATGCGGGGCGCTTTACGAAAGGATGTTTTCAGAAATCACCCAGAAGAAAAATATCAAATCCGCATTTCTCAGGACATGTATGTAAAAAATGATTTTAAAGATCAAATAATCAAGGATATAATAAAATCGCCTTTGCTTGCCGAGAAAGAATATGTCTATTCCGATTTGGGCTTCAGCCTTTTCCCGTTCATGATTGAAAGGCTGAGTGGACAATCCCTTCAGGAATATTTAACCAGTGAATTTTACAAACCACTGGGAGCGGTTTCAGTGGGATTTAAACCATACGAAAGGTTTCCGGTTGACCAAATTGTGCCCACTGAAAACGATCTGACTTTCAGAAAAGAACTTTCTCAGGGATTTGTACACGACGAACTGGCAGCGCTAATGGGTGGAGTTTCAGGAAATGCAGGGCTTTTCAGCAAAGCCAACGATCTTGCAAAAGTGATGCAAATGTACCTTCAGTCGGGCTATTATGGTGGAATTCAATTCATCTCACCGACAACGATTGCAGAATATACAAAAGTCCAGTTTTCGCCCAGCAGCAACCGCAGAGCGTTGGGATTTGACAAACCAAATCCGGGAATCCGGGGCATAAAGAACAAATTTCCTGCACCCGATGCAAGCCCTGAAAGCTACGGGCATACAGGTTTTACAGGCATTTTGACCTGGGTCGATCCGGAGAACCAACTTTTATTTATTTTCCTTTCTAACAGGGTTTATCCTACCAGGAGAAATTCGGCCATTTACGACCTCAACATACGACCTGCAATGCATCAGGCCATCTATGATGCGATCAAAAAAGGTCTCAATTAATTATTAAAATTTGTTAAATATTTCACATCTCTCTAACAGGTTTG
>CAMDGL010000043.1 GCA_945897845.1 Chitinophaga pinensis
TGTTCAAACATTGGTATTGTAAACACCATCAAATCAATGGGTATCTGTTTGGCAACAGGACGTGTGAATTGACTGACTTTTAGGTACAAATCCTGCTTTTCTTTAAAAGTGACCGGCATACTTTGGTCGTTCAGAACAACAAATACATCCAAATCGCTATCCGGGTCAGGTGTCCCATAAGCATATGATCCAAATAATAAAACCAGATAAGGATCAATTTTGCTTAAATTGACTTTAAGTTCCTGTACATATTTGTTTTCAGATACCATAAAATAGAGCTTTTACAATACGTTCAAAACCTGTTCTTTAATTTTTTCCAGATTGTCTTTCATCTGCACAACAATGCGTTGCAGGTTGCTTTCGTTGGCTTTCGAACCTAAAGTATTGATTTCGCGTCCAATTTCCTGAGCGATAAATCCCAGTTTCCGTCCTGAAGGTTCCGATTCTTCCATCATGGTTTCAGTGAAATAGCTGCAATGGTTGGCCAAACGTACTTTTTCCTCGTTGATGTCGAGTTTTTCCATGTAGTAAATCAACTCCTGTTCGAAGCGGTTTTTGTCAACATTGCCATTCAGTTGCAATGCGTCCAGGCTGTCAGTGATCTTGGCTTTCACATTTTCCATCCGTTGATTTTCGAACGGTTCAACCTGTTTAAGCAAATCCAGAATGTTGGCGATATTGGCCACAATATCGGTTTTAAGTGCCAGCCCTTCCTGATCGCGAAAACGATTGAGTTCTTCGAGTGTTTTGATAAGGTTTTCGCGAACCACCAGCCATTCCGATTCGTCGAGTTCGTCGTACACCATTTTTACGGTTTCGGGCAAACGCAAAATGCTCTCCATAATAGTTCCATTCACTTCGAGCCCCAGTTCCTGATAAACAACACTTAGCTGACGGTAATAATCCTTGACAATTGCAGCGTTGATCCTTGAGGTACTTTCGGCGCCCAAATTGTCGAGATAAAGTGCAAAATCAACTTTCCCGCGGGTGAGCATTTCAGACATCAACCGGCGTATTTCTATGTCTTTTTCGCGATACATGGCCGGAATCCGGGTATTGATATCGAGTTGTTTGCTATTGAGCGACTTAATTTCGAGGGTGATTTTTTTATTTCCTACTTCGAATTCGGTTTTCCCAAATCCTGTCATCGATCTGATCATTTGTGATATTTTTTAGTGTGCTAAAGATAGGCGTTTGGTTTCGATTGGCAAGGAGTGAGCTTATAAACTTATAAAACGATGACAAACAGTATTTTATTAAGTTTATTAATTGGACTTAAATTTTAGTGCTTAAATTTCTTAATTTTGTTTCCACTCCTACCGGAATGAAAATATTATTTGGCAATGAGCAACGATTTACAAAATCTCCTAAATGAATTGGATTTACTCAGAAATGAGGCCGTTTTCTTCCTTAATGAAGAAGATTGGAAGTCGTTGGTGTCAGCAGAAACCCGAAAGAAACTTGAAAAAATTAAGCCAACGGCCATATACATTTTCGATGGCAATCCTTTCATCCTTTTCTTTGATTTAACAGATAGTGTTGATCCCGAACGGGAACAAACCATTCATAAACAGGTATGGTCGTTCGACCAGGCACCCTTGGCATTCATTGTTAAACCGGAAGGTGTAAAAATTTATAATGCATTTGCTTACGAAAAAAGGATGAAGGAAAGCGGACTGCAAGAGATTGTTTTAGGCAAAGAAGAAAGAAACAAACAATTTTCATTCTGGAACCTTCAAAGCGGGAAAGCATGGAAATGGTTGCAGGAGAATTATAAAAAGAAAAAACAGAATGATAGGATAAAACGTGTTCACCAAAAGCTCTTTGATAACATTAAAGCGGTTAGGGAGTATTTGACTAAAACAAATGTAATAAGCGAAGATGCAGCCAATGTTCTCATCTTGCGTTTGATCTTTATAAGATACCTAATTGACAGAAATGTAAAAATCAATTCCGATTTTATAAAAGGAGAAACTATCGTTGAGCGACGAATCAGCTTTAGCGAGCTTATTAAAGATCAAAGGAAACTAACTCTGTTTTCTAATGATCTGAATCGCATATTTAATGGAGTTTTATTCAAAGAAGAGATTACTCTTACTAAAAATCAAGCAGAAAATCTATCGTGGGTTTTTAGTGAAAAAGATGATCCTAATCAAAACTCATTTTTTGATGGCACTGATTTCTATTTTAGCATTTTCGATTTTAATATCATTCCGGTTGAGATGATCAGTGGTATTTATGAAAGTTTAATTGATCCGGAAACAAAAAATGCCGATTCAGCTTTTTATACTCCATTGTTTATCGTTGAGCACATTTTGACCAATACAATTGATAAATTCTTTGCAAAAGAAGAAAATAAAAAGCAGTCAGAATGTAAGGTTTTTGATGCTTCAATGGGTTCGGGAATTTTCCTTGTTCAAGCCTTCCGCCGAATGGTTGACCGGGAAATTGAATTGTCAGGAAAAAATCTTTCAAAAGAACGGTTATCCGAAATTGCTACAAAAAATCTTTGGGGAATTGATGTCAATCCATCGGCCATTAAAGTGGCCTGCTTCTCGGTTTACATTGCCATTTTGGACTATGAAGACCCAGGAACAATTATGGATCAATTCCATTTCAGGGATCTAAACTTTCATCCAGCAGATTTCTTCGATACAGACGAGAAGCACATATTAAATTCACAGATTAGGCAAGTTCCATTCGATTTTATCTTGGGAAATCCTCCGTGGAAAAAGGATAAATCAGAAAAACATCTCGTGTGGGTAAACGACCAGAAAATTTATAAAGAAACGATTACTGGCAAAATCGAGATCGCACAAAACTTCCTACTTCGGGCACGTGATTTTATGAAAGAAAATACAGTTTGTTCGCTTATTGTAACAAGCCCTATTTTTTATAATGTCTCGTCTACTTCAAAAACATTTAAGAACGAATTCCTTACAACTACAAGCATCCTTAGCATCCTCGATCTCTCACCTGTTCGGCGCTATATTTTTGATGGCAAGAAGATTGAAATTAATGAGCAAACTGGCAAGAAGAAGACAAAATCAATCAGTAATCCAGCATTAATTATCACGTTTAAAAAGACAGATGGCCATTTTAGAGAAAGTATAATTGAGCATACTTCGGTTAAGTCAAACTTTTTCACCAAGCATTACAAGACACTGGTTATCGAAAAATTTGACCGTAAACGAATATTACAAAGTTACTTTATCGACAATGAATGGATGTTTAAAGTTGCCCTTTACGGTAATACTTTGGATTATCGGCTTTTGAAGAAAATTGAAGAGTCTAAAACAAAAATAATTGATCTGATTGATGGGAAAAAGATATTCAAAGGTACAGGTATTCTAAAAGGGAATATTACTGATTATAAGTCTTTCCATCCGATAATTGACAAGCATATTCTTGAAAATAACGATATAAAGGAATATTACACCTATAAAAACAAACCAAAGACAATAACAAAAAAGGAATCATTTATAAAAAGTGGGAAGCATGAACATTTATATGAGGGTACCCAAATATTAATCAAAGAACAAGCAAAAGAAGAATCTGAATTAGTCATTTCTTACTCACAGAACTATGTTTTCCGAAAAGGAGTGTTTGGGATTTCTTCGGAAGATTCAATTCTGATTACCGAACTCTATGGGCATATGATTTCAGATTTATACACATACTATATTTTTTCAACTGCTTGTGCTTGGGGCGTTTCTACAAGACCCCAAATTAGACTAGATGAGGAATATCTATCCTTTCCGTTTATGGAATCCAATCATAGAGATGCTTTAATAAATCTTGTGAATGAATTTTTAAATCCAATTAGATTATACTATACCCAAGAATTTCCAATGGGTAATCCACAAATAAATAAAGCAGCAAAAAGAAGAATCAATGAAATAATTAATCAAACTTATCAAATCAATGGTTACGAAAAAGATTTGATTGATTACGTGTTGAATGTATCAAGATACCAGTTTCAGGAAAGCAAAATAAATCGAATAGTAAAAAAAATAAGCAATAACGAAGGTATACTTTCAGCTTACACCGAAGTCTTTTTTTTAGAGTTTGAATCTATCTATCCTGATGAATATATGAGCGTCGAGATTTATAACCTCGATCACTTTATTGCTCTTAATTATGTATTCTCGAAAGAAAAACCTGCAGCGAAGATTGATTTTAAAACCAAGGATAAAGACGAATGGACAATCCTGAAAACGATTGCCCAAGTAGCATCCATTTCACAACTATCTAATGATATTTTTATCCAGAAAGATGTTAAAGGTTTTGAAGAAAATTCATTCTACATTATAAAACCCAATGAATATAAATGTTGGCACAGGGCTATGGCTTGGTACGATGTTGCTGAGATAAAACAACTGATAGAAGCCGACGAATTGGAGTATCTAAAAGAAAATCCTGATGCAATCTAGTCCTAGCCGTTTCAACCAACAGAGAATCCGTAAGAATCCAACTGGTGGAGTAATTAAAACCACGGTTGATCAGATTATGCGCTATGTAATCGATTGCTACCTCTATATGCTTGAAGAAAAACCTCATTTTTCAAAATCGGATTTTAAAGAGACAACAACATATAAGTTTGAAGATCTTTTATCAGACAGGTTTGTAGACGACTATCTTAGAACAAGAAAAAAAGAATATTTCTCTCATGCACTTTTGAATCAAATAATTTTCACAAAACAATCATCTGAAAATTATACTAATTGTATAACTCACATACAACAGCCAGATTTAATTGATATTTACGTCACAAACCTTCAGATAGACAAAGAACTTAGTTCTAATCCACAGCACTATTTCGCTATTGAATGTAAAAGGATTAGAAAATCAAGCTCTTTCGATGAATATGTTGCCGATATCAAAAAGGTTACAGAACGAATTCATTCTCAAACCCGATTACCCTACGAAGGTCAAATCGCTTTCATTGAGAAACCTCAATATTCTCATAATGTTACTGTAGAAAAGATCAATAGCAAGTTGGATATACATGAGTCCATCAAGACAATTCAACCTTTGAAGCACAAACAATTTCATGAAATGTTCGATGGAAGTTATTGTTCAAAGCATCTAAAAAATTTCGGTGTCAATAATGAATTCGCAATTTACCATCTGATGCTTGATTACACTCAAATCGTAACCGATTAATTTTTTAAGCAATTACACCCGATCCGATCAATTCATCGCCATCGTACCATGCGGCAAACTGGCCGGAAGTAATTCCACGCTGTTCTTCATCAAAAAGAATGTACATGCCATCTTCGCGTTGGTAAATGGTTGCTTTTTCGAGTGGCTGTCGGTATCTGATGCGAAGATCGTATCTCCGGCTTTCTCCTGAATTCATTATCAAATCAGTGCGTATCCAGTGGATTTCTTCTTTCGGAATAAAAAGCCCCGGACGGTATAATCCAGGATGTTCGGTACCTTCGCCAACATATAAAATATTGCGGTTTACGTCGGTTCCCAGTACAAAAAGCGGATCCTGATGACCGCCAATGTTGAGTCCTTTGCGCTGTCCGACTGTATAATAGTGAGCTCCTTTGTGTTCGCCGATTACCGCTCCGTTCCAAGGTTTATAAGGAAATGCCGAACACAGTTTCCGGAAGTTCTCTTCGGTTTTTTCGACAACCTTTTTCTTAGCGATAAATTCAGCCGCGATTTCAATCACATTGCCGGTTTTTGGTTCCAGTTGCTGCTGAAGGAAGGTGGGCAAATCAACTTTACCTACAAAGCAAATGCCTTGCGAATCTTTTCGTTCAGCACTCGGAAGGTTGGCATGTCGGGCAATTTCGCGTACTTCAGGTTTTTCCAGATGCCCGATTGGAAACATGGCTTTTGAAAGCTGATACTGGTTCAACTGGCACAAAAAGTAGCTCTGATCTTTGTTGTCGTCTTTTCCGGCAAGCAATTGATGAATGGTCTGACCATCTGTTTCAAACTCCGATTTTCGGCAATAATGACCGGTTGCCACAAAGTCGGCATTGTATTTCAGGCATTCGTCCAGAAAAATATCGAATTTAATTTCGCGGTTGCATAGTACATCAGGATTTGGAGTTCGGCCTTTGCTGTATTCGGCAAACATGTAATCGACCACACGCTTTTTGTAATCAACACTGAGGTCAACAATGTGGAATGGGATTTCGAGTTTTTTTGCCACCATTTCAGCAATCATGGCATCGTCTTCCCAAGTACAGCGGGATGTAATGGTTCCGGTGCGGTCGTGCCAGTTCACCATGAACAATGCCACTACGTCGTACCCCTGTTGCTTTAGCAAATAGGCTGCGACACTCGAATCAACACCTCCGGATAGTCCTATAACAACGCGTTTCATAGGATGCTCTTGTCTCAAATTCAAAGTTTGCTTCATTGGTCTTGATCGCGGTTTAAAACTTATGGGTTCAGCCCAAGTTTTGCAGGCAGATGATTTTTGTACTGAATAACAATTGGGTATGCAAAAGTATGGAAAACCGGCAACTATTCCAACGTTTAGTTTAGATCAACTCATCCTGATTAATATCTGCAACATCAATAATTTTTTTCAGGATGGCATACATGGTCATTCCTGAAGCCGATTTGATACCGGTTTTTTCTGAGATATTTTTGCGGTGGGAGATTACGGTGTGTGTGCTCACGAACAAATGATCGGCGATTTCCTTGTTCGAATAACCTTTTGTAATGAGTTGCAGAACTTCAATTTCACGTTTTGTAAGCTCGTTGTCAGTATCTTTGGTATTGTTTTTAAGGAAAGAGTTCAGAATTTCATTTACCTTGTAACAAATCAGCGACGGGGCATCGAAAAGATTAATCGTTTGATTTGAATGGGTCGAATTTGTATCAAGTTGGAGTTTTAGAAACTGAACAGTTCCTGCTGAAGAAAGAATTTGCCGGATAAACGTTCCACTTTTTTCAAATTCTTCGGCGGTGGCAATTACCAGAATATTTCCGTTTAATTGTGGATAATCAATGATCTCGTCGCCCCGGTGAAGCATAATTACTTCGCCCGCCAGACTGCCTTTCAATATTTCACCAAGCCCTGCCAATACAATATCAGAAGGGCTGATCACCACAATGGATCTGTTTTGGCTGTTATTCATGGTTCAGCAAAAGCTTTTCGAGCTGTTTTACCTTGGGAATTAAAATATGGTCTTCGATGCGCGAATGATTTTTCAGGTCTTTTTCGAACATGAACAAATTTGCCAAAAAAGCATTTCCCCGATTTTGATCGTAATTGGGCGGTAAATATTTAATGATGATGTTTTTAAGATCATCCATTTTGTCGTCCATTTGCGAATGTTCTTTCTCGAAACTGGTGATTGAAAAATCCGGATATTTTTGGGTGAACTTATTTCGTATTGCCGGATTTTCGGCCACTGAATTTAATTCAAGTATGTATGGAAACATCTCGCGCTCTTCAAAATTGATGTGAATCACGAATTCCTCTTTGAATTTGGCATAGAACTTCCGAACCAGACCGTTGTCGGTGCTTTCATCGGGACTGGCCGAAAGGAAAAGCTCAATCAGCCGGTCATTTTCGGGAATCAGGTAGTCAATGTAATAACGGTGTGTTTTTACAAGATATTCAATCACCATTGAAACGGGAAAATCTAGCAGTCGTTTTTCAGGGAAATAGGCTTCGTAATGAAATACATTGATGGTTTCGACGAAAAAATTGAGGTCAATTCCCTTTTCTTCACAAATATTCCTGATTGTTTTGTCGCCAAAACCCAATTGAATACCAAGTCGGTTGATAACCGGCAACAACGAATGATCTTTTAGAATAACCGATGCGAGTTTGCTGTTTTCGTTAAACAATTCCATACCCCGAAAAAAATTAATTGAATGATTTGAATAGGACAATGTTTTCGATTAAAAGTTCACTTAAAACAAGTAAACCCCACTTGCGGTGAGGTTTACTGAATAAATTATGGCCTTCTGCTCCAGAAACTCCTTTTGGGTTTCGGTTCAGGTTGGGCTGATGGATGATTGCCTGGTCTGGGCTCGCGGTTGCCGGAGGTTTCCCTCATGGCCTGTCCGTTATGTTCGCGCCTGATTGGTTTTCTTGCTGTTTTGGCAGGAGCTTTTTCAGGAGTAAAATCAGTCATGGCATACGGATGATCGTTTACCACCGGAATGTTTTGCGAAATTAATCGCTGTATATCGCGCAGAAACATGATTTCAGTGTTATCGCAAAATGAAAGGGCGATACCGCTTTGTCCTGCACGGCCGGTGCGGCCAATCCGGTGTATGTATGTCTCCGGGATATTTGGGATTTCATAATTGATCACATGCGACAAATCATCCACATCAATTCCGCGGGCAGCAATGTCTGTAGCCACCAACACACGGATTTTTCCGCCTTTAAAGTCTGAAAGGGCTTTCTGCCGGGCATTCTGCGATTTGTTTCCATGAATGGCCTGAGCCTCATGTCCGTTTTTCTGAAGGAACTGAACGACTTTGTCGGCGCCATGTTTTGTTCTGGTGAAAACCAAAGCCGAAATTATTTCCTGATTTCTCAGAATATGAAGCAGCAAACTGCGTTTATCGGCATAATTCACCATGTACATTTGTTGCTCAACCTTTTCAGCAGTAGTTACTTCAGGAGTTACTTCAACTTTGACCGGATTTTTCAGGATCGTAGCCGAAAGTTTTACAATATCCGTAGGCATGGTAGCCGAGAAAAATAGTGATTGCCGTTCTCTTGGCAATTCCGCAATGATGCGTTTTACATCATGAATAAAACCCATGTCGAGCATCCGGTCGGCCTCATCGAGTACAAACAATTCAATACTCCTTAAATCGACGTAACCCTGGTTCATCAAATCGAGCAACCGGCCCGGAGTGGCGATCAGAATGTCAATTCCCTGGCGCAAAGCGTCGGTTTGAGGTCTTTCGCCTACACCACCATAAATAACAGCATGTTTCAGTCCGGCATATCGTCCGTAGGCTGCAAAACTTTCGCCAATCTGGATGGCCAGTTCGCGTGTTGGAGTTACAATCAGTGACTTAATTTTGCGTTTTCCCTTGGCCGGAATGTGCGTGTCGTAAAGAATCTGGATAATCGGAATTGCAAAAGCTGCCGTTTTTCCGGTTCCTGTTTGTGCACAACCAAGTAAATCTTTTCGCTGAAGTATGATGGGTATTGCTTGTTCCTGAATTGGGGTCGGTTTTGTGTAACCTTCTGTTTTTAAAGCCCTCAGGATGGGCTCAATCAAATCTAATTTTTCAAATGACATTTTCTAATTTTGGAAAGGCTTCTTAAATCAAATCTTTAACCAGTAGCCTTTATATTAACGCTGCAAATTTAGTCAATAATCCGGTATTCAGCGGGAATTCAGGATTAATTGTAGTTTTTGGCTGGTAAAGAAGACGTTAAGGTAATATTGAAATAGTCTTTTTATTGGAAATCGCTATTGTTGATACGTTTAAAATATCTTCAATGCCGCCTGAAATGGTTGCAATTCGCGTTCAAAAAATCCCGGCGAATTGGCAATCGTAAGTACATAATTGGTTAATGGAACACCTGACAAGTTACAAACATCCATTTGTTAAAGGCAAATCGGAACAACTTACAGATGTAAATTGTTAATTTTAAATATTATTAAACATCAAAAATTCATAATCATGAAAACATCAATTTTTCTTTTGGTAATCGCTTTGTTTATTGTTTCTGAAACAAAGGCACAGGATTACAATACCGGTATTGGACTTCGTGGAGGTGCCTGGAATGGGTTGACAGTAAAGCATTTTCTGAATGAAAAGGCAGCCATCGAAGGGCTTTTTGACTCGCGCTGGCATGGATTCAATATTACCGGATTGTATGAGATACACAATCAGGCATTTAATGTAAACCGCTTGAATTGGTATTATGGTGCAGGTGCACATCTTTCTTTTTATGACAGTCAATACAAGAAGTGGGGTGAAAATTCTGGCAGCTATTCAGTTGTCGGTCTTGACGGAATACTCGGACTTGAATACAACTTCGAGGAAATTCCAATTAACCTGAGCATTGACTGGAAACCAACTATTAACCTGTTTGGATACTCCGGTTTCTGGGGCGATGGCGGCGCACTTTCTATCCGGTATATTTTTTAGGGATCCGATCATTTATATGCAGAACTTTTTTGTAACAATCCATAACTTTGTCCGACACATTCAACCAAATTCAGATCATTAAAATATTACATCATGCAATCACACGAAATTGATTACAAAATTATGGGTCACGATGTTCAGTTGGTGGAAATTGAACTCGACTCAGGTGAAACAGTGATCGCCGAAGCCGGCGCAATGCTTTATATGGAAGACGGAATAAGCTTTGAGTCAAAAATGGGTGACGGATCGAACCCACGTGCAGGATTTTTTGACAAGGTACTATCTGCCGGTTCACGACTGATTACCGGAGAGTCGCTGTTTATTACCCATTTTACCAATCAGGGCTGGGGCAAGAAGCATGTAGCTTTTTCAGCTCCGTATCCCGGAACAATCATTCCGGTAAACCTGCCTCAATATCATGGCACCCTCATCGTTCA
The DNA here is from genome assembly GCA_945897845.1 of Chitinophaga pinensis. GTDB lineage: Bacteria > Bacteroidota > Bacteroidia > Bacteroidales > Prolixibacteraceae > Aquipluma. Next base: position 10,548 of record CAMDGL010000043.1, read on the forward strand.
GAAAGACGCTTTCCTATGTGCAGCCTTGGGGACAAAGATTTCCATGCGTTTTAACCGTAAACTGGGCGCAGGATTTTTTGGGGGCGAAGGGTTTATACTTCAAACATTGCAGGGCGATGGAAAAGTATTTATCCATGCCGGTGGAACCGTAATCGAACGCCAGTTAAACAACGAAATTTTAAGGGTCGATACCGGTTGCGTTGTGGCTTTCGAAGAATCCATTGATTTTGACATTCAGCAGGCCGGAGGGTTACGTTCGATGGTATTTGGCGGCGAAGGTTTATTCCTTGCAACCCTTCGCGGAACCGGAAAAGTTTGGTTGCAGTCGATGCCTATCCGCAAACTGGTTGCACAGCTCAGTTCATTCGGTCCCAACAGCCGGAAAGAATCAGGCGGAGGTTTGCTGAATAATATTTTTGAATAATCAGGGAGCAATACGAATCAAAAAATATGGCTAAAAACAATAAAGGGAAAGTCATTCAGATGCTTAGCCCCGAAAATTACATCCGCAAAAAAGCCAGGACACTGCCAATTTATGAGTGTTTGGTCAGATCGGACTGGGAAGAAACTAAAATGACAACAGTGTTGGTTGCCCGAAACCATACCAACGGGAACATCACTGTTTGTAGTTATCTGGTTGACTTGTTTTGCCTGGGTGTGAAAGATTCTATGTATTTGTTCAATGTGCCTGTTCACGAGTATGAAGAATTTAAAGAAAGGGTCAACAGAGAAATGGAGATGACCGAAGTTGACTATACTTTGGCCCACAACATTGTTTATGCCGCTATTGAGTTTGCTGAAGAGTTCGGGTTTAAGCCGCACAAAGATTATGAATCGGTCACCAAATTTATGCTTGAAGAAGACACTGAAGATATTGAGTTGATTGAGATCGAGTGTGGCATGGATGGAAAACCATGTTATATGCGGGGTCCGTTCGAAGACGATGCAAAGGCCCGAAAAATAATTGCCCAGCTTGAGAAAAATGCAGGCCCAGGTAATTATGAGTATATTGAGGGCTTCGACGAATTTGATGATGACGAGTATGATTTCGACGAAGACGAGGAATTTGATGATGAGGATGAGTTTGATGGAGACGACGATGATGTGAATGAGTTTTCTGAAATTGCTTTTAAAGAAAAAAAGGAATTGTTTCTTGACATGTTTCCAAAAATGAACGACATGGATGAAGACGAGGGGAAACGTTTTATCAATCTTGTCGATTCAATAGTGGATGATCTTGTGGATGTCGATCAGCACAATAAATTTTACGAAGAATTTCTTGAAGATCTGGACATTGAAGTGGATGAAGATGAAATCCCGGATCAATTACTCGGCATCAGGTCGGGAGCTCAAACCATTTCCAACGAATTAAAAGACAGGTTTATGTCTATCTATCAACTGATTGACGAAAATCCGGACTTAGGGAAAGAAGAATTAAAATTATTTCAAAAGAAAGTAATTGGAGTTCCCGGAGTCTATTTTCTTGAATTGCTTTTGCTTCAGATGAAAGATTCATCCAAATATCCCCAAAAGATTAAAGAATATGCGCGAATTTATCCTCATTATCCATTGATTCAAATATTGTGGGCAACCGAGCAGGTAATCACAGGAATAAATCACAAAAAAATACAGGGATATCCATTTAAGCTGGAAACATTCTTCCCCGATAGGGAAACGATTCATCCGATCGAACAGTTTTACACATTGATGTTGTTTGCTTTTGTTACAGGTATAGAAATGGACATTAATAAAATTGAAGCATTCAGTTCAGTTATTTGGGAGTTCGACCTTCCTGAAGAACAGGAAATAGTTTTGTTATCAGCTATTTCGATGCTAAAAATTAATTATCTAGTAACCCATATCAGAAATTAGCTGCAATCAACAGTTCTAAGTTGGGCTTTCAGGAATGAAAGCCCAACTTAGAATTTGTTATCGTTTCAGGAATTTTACCGCTTCCTCCAAATCTTCCGGAGTGTCGATACCGATGTTTTCAAAATGGGTTTGTGCGGTTTTAATGCGGTATCCGTTTTCGAGCCAGCGCAACTGTTCGAGCGATTCGGCCCTTTCGAGCAAGCCAATCGGGAGTTTTGTCAGTTCAAGTAAAACATCGTACCGGTAGGCATACATTCCAACGTGGCTGTAAAATGTTTGCTGCGTGAGCCACTCATCGGGATTGATACCTCGAACAAAAGGGATGGGCGAACGGCTGAAATACATTGCTTCCTGATTTTTATTTATCACCACTTTTGGACGGTTGATGTTGGTAATTTCGGCAATATTCGAAATTGGTTTTATCAATGTCGCAATTTCGGTTTCAGGAGTATTGAAGCATGTTTTAAGGCTTTCGATCTGCTCCGGACGAATAAAAGGTTCGTCGCCCTGAATATTCACCACCACATCCACTTTCATTATTTTGGTGAGTTCCTGAGCTGCTTCGGCGCACCGGTCAGTTCCGCTCTGGTGATTGGCCGAAGTAAAAACGGCTTTCCCGCCAAAAGCTTCCACAGCACTGAAGATCCGTTCATCGTCGGTAGCCACGTAAATTTCGCTGAGCGCTTTGCGGGCATTTTCGTAAACCCATTGCACAATAGGTTTTCCATCAAGAATTGCAAGTGGTTTCCCCGGAAAACGGGTCGATTGAAACCGGGCGGGAATGATTCCTATAAAATTCATTTTTTAATCAGTACTTTAAGGGTTAAAATAGTAATTTTGCAAAGTTAAACATTTGGCCTTATAATGGATATTCAGGAAATAAAACAACGTTTTGGAATTATTGGCAGCTCGCCAGGCCTTCTTCGGGTAATTGAAATTGCGGTTCAGGTAGCACCAACCGACTTGTCGGTGCTTATCACCGGTGAAAGTGGTACAGGGAAAGAATCCTTTCCTCAGATCATTCATCAGTTTTCGACCCGCAAACATGGAAAATACATTGCTGTAAACTGTGGCGCAATACCTGAAGGAACGATTGATTCAGAGCTTTTTGGTCATGAAAAAGGTTCTTTTACGGGAGCCATGGCCGACCGGAAAGGTTATTTTGAAGAAGCTGACGGCGGAACAATTTTCCTTGATGAAATTGGAGAACTGCCGCTTTCAACTCAGGTGCGGTTACTGCGTGTTTTGGAAGCAGGAGAATTCATGAAAGTAGGTTCGTCAAAAACACTTAAAACAAATGTTAGGGTGGTGGCTGCTACCAATGTCAATGTTGCTGATGCCATCGAAAAGGGAAAATTCCGCGAAGATTTATACTACCGACTGAATACAGTTCCCCTCAAGGTTTTGCCATTGCGCGACCGCAAGGAAGACATTCATTTGCTGTTCAGGAAATTTGCTTCCGATTTTGCCGAAAAATACCGGATGCCCACCATCAGGCTCGACAACGAAGCCGTCGGAATTTTGATCAGCTACGACTGGCCCGGAAATGTACGTCAGTTGAAAAATATAACCGAACAGATTTCGATCATCGAAAAGGAACGCATTATCGATGCCAAAACACTTCAACATTACATTCCGATTCAGGCAGGGAGCAAACTTCCTGCATTGTACCGCGGATTGGATGAAAAAACCTTTACATCGGAGCGTGAGATCCTGTATCAAATACTTTTCGACATGAAGAAGGATATGAACGACCTGAAAAAACTGGTTCATGATATTCTTGAGAATGAAGCCACTGTTGCAGATATCCGTGACGACAATGCCCAACTTATCCGCAAACTTTATCAAACCGAAAACGGAAATTACGTTCCCGACCAGGCAACACAAAACCGGGTAAATATTAAACCGGCGGAGAACAGTAATATTTTTGATACCGAAGAATTTGTCGAAGAATCGTTATCGCTTGAAGACAAAGAGGTTGAAATGATCCGTAAAGCGCTCGAGAAACACAAAGGAAAACGGAAACATGCTGCCAGAGAACTTGGCATTTCGGAACGAACCCTTTACCGGAAAATAAAAGAATACGACATTCAATAATTATGAAACGAATTTACACACTCATATTACTGACAGCAGTTCTCTCAACAGCCTTATTTACCGCGTGTAAAGTCAGCTATTCGTTTACCGGCGCCTCCATTGCCCCAAATGTAAAAACATTTTCGGTTTACTATTTTCCGAACCGGGCACGATTGGTCAATCCCAATCTGAGCCAGCAATTTACCGATGGCTTGCAGGAAAAACTGATAAAGCAAACTTCGCTTAACCAGATAACTGAAAGCGGCGACCTGGAATTCTCCGGTCAAGTAACCGATTACGATGTCAAGCCAATGAACATTCAGGAAGGCGACCTTGCTGCACTGAACCGACTGACCATTTCTGTCAAAGTCAAATTCGTGAACAACAAGGACCATGAACAGGATTGGGAAAAAACGTTTTCACAATACGAAGATTTTGAAAGTACCCAGTCACTTAGCACCGTTGAAGACGGTCTCGTTACCGAGATAGTTAAAAAGCTTACAGATGATATTTTCAATGCTTCGATAGCAAACTGGTAAAAAAAATGACAGCCGATCAGTTGTACAAATACATTGAAGCTCCGGGGCAACTGAACCGCGAATCGCTTCCGTTCCTGAAAGAACTCACGGAACGTTATCCCGCATTTGAAGCCGGCTGGATGCTCTATCTGAAAAACCTGAAAAACCTGAACGAACCCACATTTGAGCAGGAACTGTTCAATGGGGCGATTCGCATTCAGGATCGCAGAAAGTTGTACCTTTTCCTGAATAAAACCGAAACAGTGCAGGAACCAGGCAATAACACCGAACCGAATGAAGGCAAGGATGCTATTTTTAACCTGATATTTCCGGCTGAATACCAACTTGATGCGAATGAAAAGGTGGGAGGAAAAATAGAAGACACAGTTTCTGATGTATCAAAAAAAACGGCAAAAGGATTTAGTTTGATCGATAAATTTCTGGAAGCGCAACCAAAAATGCCACAGATTACAGAGAAGGAATCAGACACCTCAACCGAAGGAAAAACGGTGAATGACGATGGAAGTGAAGAATTTGTAACCGAAACACTGGCAAACATTTACGCACAACAAGGTTACTACAAAAAGGCGATTCAGATATTTGAAAAATTAAGTTTGAAATATCCGGAAAAAAGTACTTACTTTGCCGCTCAGATTGAAAAAATCAAAAATTTAATGAACAATTAATTCATCCAACATGTACACACTGATCACAGTTTTATTATTCATTACCTGCATTTTACTAATTTTAATTGTATTGGTCCAGAACTCAAAAGGAGGCGGATTGGCAAGTAATTT
>CAMDGL010000044.1 GCA_945897845.1 Chitinophaga pinensis
GTTATGGAATATACATCTCAGCGCAAGATGAGCGAATTTGCTGAGGGATTAATAAGTGGCTGTTTGATTTATTTTAAAGAAAAAGCTACTATTCGCAAGGAAATACTCGCAGATGACAAGTCGAAGGTTTTATTTTCAATAACAAAGAATGATGAATAAAGAACTTGAATTGTTGAAAAGAAAGTTTGAGCGTGAAAGATTGGCAAGACTGGAGGCCGAGAAATTACTGGAAGAGAAATCGCTTGAACTTTATTATTCAAATCAAAAGCTAAAATTACTTAATTCCAATCTGGAAGATAGTATTAAGATAAAATCCAAAAAGTTAGATGAAACTGAAAATGAATACCACATTTTGGTTGAAAGCATCAATGACCTGATTATTAAGACAGATCTGAAAGGTAATATTATTTATTCAAATCAGATTGCCGGTAAAATTCTTGACAGTGATAAACCAGGTTTACTTGGAAGGCGAATTTTTGATTTTATTCCAGTTGAAAAAAGAAAGCAGATCATCTATTTCTTTTGTCGTCAATTTCTAAATAGAAAATGTATCAATTATATTGAGCTTGAACTGAATGTTGAGCCTGGAAAAATCAGATGGTTTGGAATTAACGTGCAATTTTCGGATGGCCGGTGCAGGTCTTGTGAAAAGAAACTTTTTTTTAAAATCAATAATAAAAATACTTTCAATGCTTCTGACGCTTGTCATTACGAAAATGTAATTGTGGTTGCCCACGATATTACAGATCAGAAATTAGCAATTGTTGAATTGGAGAAAAGCGAAAAACGGTATCGTGAACTGACCGAGTTTTTACCTGAATTGATCTGTGAAGTTGACACAAACGGGAAATTAACATACGTCAACCAATTCGCTCTTGATAAATTTGGCTATACAAACGATGAAATCTGGAAAACTTCTTTTGACTTTTTAAATATTTTTGACGTGCAGGATCGGCCTCAGGTTGTTGCAAATATGCAAAAGCTTCTTGCAGCCGGAGGTCAACTTTCAAATGAGTATTTTGCTCTCAAAAAAAATGGCGAAAAGTTTCCTGTGATTGTTTATTCTACCCCAATCTTTAATCAGGATGCAATTGCAGGTATTCGGGGTGTAATGGTTGATATTACTGAACGCAAAAAAAATGAACTCGAAATCGCCAGAAACCTTCGCCAGCAAGAAATATTGTCCAACATCTCGCTCAACTACAATTCACTTCAGGATTTTGATGAAAAAACAATAGAAGCCCTCCGTATTATTGGTGAGCATACCCAGGTTAGCCGGGTTTATATTTTCGAGGATAGCGCTGATGGATTATTTACGAACAATACCTATGAATGGTGCAATAATGGTATTGTTGCTCAAATTGATGATTTACAAAATATTCCATATAGCATGATCCCTTCATGGAAAACTATGCTGCTTGAAAATGGAATAATTTATTCCGAAAATATTTCAGAATTGTCTCAGGACCTTCGTGATATTCTTGAACCACAGGAAATTCAGTCGATTGTAGTTTTGCCATTGAAACTTGATGGTAAATATTTTGGATTCATCGGATTTGACGAGTGTACGAATAGGAGAGGGTGGTCAAAATCGGAGATCGAACTTCTACGTACCATTTCAAATATTCTTTCGAATGCATACCTCCGAAATATAATTAACAACGAGTTGATTTACAGTGTAACCGAAAATAAAGGCATTATTAATTCAATTCCTGATCAAATAATCCGCATATCTGGTTCAGGGAAGATTCTGTCGTTGTTATCGCCCCGGAAACATGGCTTGTTTGCAGGTTACAAAGAAGGTGAAAATGATACCATTGAAACTTTGCTTGAACAGGACCTTGGCACGTCGTTTTTGGCTTCGGTGAAAGAATGTTTAAGTGAAGGTTCGTTTAAATTCGATTTTACCCATTTGAATTGGGATAATCTGGAATACTACGAAGCTCGTTTTGTGAAACTCAAGAAGAATGAGGTGTTGGCCATTATTCGCGATGTTACTGAAGCTAAAGAAAAAGAAAAGGAACTTCAGATTGCCAAAAATAATGCGGAAGAAGCATCCCGTGCCAAATCAGAATTTCTCGCCAATATTTCGCACGAAATCCGTACACCGATGAATGCCATTTTAGGTTTTAGCGAATGGCTGCACGACAACATTGCCGATCCTCAGCATAAAAGTTACCTGCATACGATTTTAACCAGTGGCCGTAATTTGCTGGCTTTAATAAACGATATCCTCGATCTGTCGAAGATTGAATCGGGGAAATTGAGGATTGAGATGGAACCCATGAGATGTGATGTGCTGGTAAATGAAATCAAGCAGGTATTAAAACATAAATTTGAAGTCAAAAATCTGGTTTTCAATGTTATAATTGACCAGACGGTGCCTGAATATATCTACATGGACGAAATCAGGTTTTATCAGATTTTATTCAATGTTATCGACAATGCCATAAAATTTACTGCCAAAGGATACATCAATGTTTCAATTTATACCACCAATACAACCTCCGACGATCTTATAAATCTGATTGTCAGTATTGAAGATACAGGAATTGGTATTAAAGAGGATCAGCAGGAAAAGATTTTTACAGCTTTTACACAGCAGAGCGGACAAAGTAACCGGTATTTTGAAGGAACTGGTTTAGGTTTGGCAATTGTTGGCGGATTGTTAAAAAAACTCGATGGTGAAATAAAAATTAAGAGTAAGATAGGCCGAGGCTCAACCTTCACAATAACTTTCAAAGATGTGAAAATAGCAGAGATTACGGAAAAGTCGGTAAAAGCGGTTGAAAATCAGTATAATATAATACTTGAACCCTGCAATATAATGATTGTTGACGATGTTGATTTTAATATTCGTGTGCTGAGACGCATCATTGGTTCTGAAAATGTCACTTTTATTGAGGCAACAAGTGGTGAGCAGGCACTGGATATTTTACATTCGGAGAAACCTGACATTATATTTATGGACATCCGAATGCCTGGAATAAATGGTTATGACGTTACTGAGATCATCAAGAATGAAGAACGACACAAAAATACACCGGTAATAGCATTCACGGCTTCAACCATGAACGATGATATGGATCGCATTGAAGTCGTATTTGATGCATTTCTTCAAAAGCCTGTTTTTAAGAAGGACGTGATGATCGTATTAAAGAAGTACTTGCCGTATAGGTATAAACACATTGAAAAACAGGAGGTTGAATATATTCCTGAAGCAATGTCGTTAGTATCGGCCGAGAATTTGCCTGAAGTAATTCATAGTCTTGAAAATCAATTTCAGCAGGAATGGGAATCGATTAAAAATGACCTGATCATTTTTGACATTGAAAATTTCAATAACAGATTGTCTGATTTTGCATCCAACAATTATTGTGGCATTTTAGATCAGTATTGCAGGGAATTGAATCAGGGATTGCAAACTTTTGACATTGAAATGATTGAAAATAAACTCACCGAATTTCCTGCTATTATTTCAAAACTGAAATCAATGAATAACGCTGATTAGGTTTTCATTCTATCTTGGGTTGCCTTCAGTGGGAACTGTGAATCGAAACGTTGAACCTTTTTCTCCTGAAACGACTTCACTTTCAGCCCAGATTTTGCCTCCGTTTTTCTTCACAAATTCATAGCAAAGCAATAAGCCCAATCCATTGCTTGCTTCACCGTCGGTTCCAGGTCTGCTGACATTCACATCAATGCGGAACAGATTTGCGATGATTTCTTTCGTCATTCCAATGCCATTGTCTTTCACTGCGATGATCACCGAGTTGTTTTGTCCCGGATTTGTTGAAATATTGATCGTACCTCCAGAAGGGGTGAATTTTATTGCATTCGACAACAGATTTCGTACTATTACCCGAAACATGTTGTCATCTGCAAATGCTTTATCCTTAATGGTATAATCGACTATAGTAGAAATGTTTTTGTTAATTAATTGAATTTTAAGGCTTTCAATACATTCATTTATAATTCTGCTGACACTCAAAAAATCAGGATTATACTCAATTTTATTGGTGTTGGCTCTTGCCCAATTCAACAGGTTTTCCAACAATTGAAAGGTGTCTTTCGACAATTCCTTTTGCATTTCGATTAATGAAAAGAAAGTATCGTCATCTAATTTTCCTTTTTCAGAAATCATCTCGGAAATCATCAGCATATTTCCAATGGGATTGCGCAAATCGTGGGCAATGATTGAAAAGAATTTGTCCTTGGTAGCATTTAATTCCTTTAACTCCTGACTTTGACGGCAAATTTTAAGATGTGTTGCTATCCGGGCAGAAACTTCTTCGGCCTGAAATGGTTTCGATATATAATCGACTCCGCCCAAAGCAAAGGCATTAACGATGTCTTTTGTATCGTTCAGCGCACTTATGAATATAACAGGGATATCTTTTAATTCAGGATTTATTTTCAATTGGCGGCAAACTTCGTATCCATCCATGTCGGGCATCATGATATCGAGCAGAATAAGGTCCGGTTTTTCCTTTTCTGCCACTTGCAAGGCTAATTTTCCATTCAGTACCGGCCTTATTTTGTAGCCTTCTTCCTTTAGAATTCCACCCAAAACCTTCAGGTTGGCGGGTATATCGTCAACGATCAGAATGTTAGGAATATATTGTCCTGAAAAGTTTTCATTTTGCATTATTCAATCTCCTTATTACTTAGTATTTTTTGCAAATAATCATAATCGTAATTGTTCGCCAAAGTCATGAGTTGCTGCGCAAGTTCGGAATTTTCCGCATCAATTCTGTTGATAAGTTCAATTAACAGATCCAGATCGGCCACTTCCACAGCTTCCTGCATTTGCTCCATAAGCTTATTGGGTAATTTGCCTATGTCCTCCACAATTGATTCATCATCGGCATGATATTTTTGCTGATCAAAATTTGTTTCATCCTCGTAGATGTATTTTATGCCAAGAATGTTTCCAATGGTTCCAAACAACTCACTTTCGCGAAATGGTTTACGAATATACCCCTGCATTCCCAGTGCAATTGTTTTTCTTCGTTCATCTTCAAACGAGCTGGCAGTAAGTGCAACAATCGGAATGTGCTTTCCTTTTTCGGTTAATTTAATCAAACGTGTTGCCTCATAGCCATCCATCACCGGCATTCGCATATCCATTAAAATCAGGTGTGGATTCCATTCTTCAAACTTGATTATTGCATCTTCACCATTCACGGCTTCTTTTGTATCAAATCCTACGATCCGGAGCAGTTTAACGGCCACCTGCAGATTTTCGTCTTTGTCGTCAACAACCAATATGCGATAATTTTCATCTGCTTTTTCATAACCAATCACACCCTTTCTTACGGAATCATGAGATGTTTCTGATTCCCCGATTTCAACATTCACATTGAAAGTAAAGATGGTTCCTTTTCCTACTTCACTGGTGACTTTAATGTCGCCTCCCATAAAAATTGCCAATTCGCGGCTCAGTGCAAGCCCTAAACCGGTACCAGTGCTATTGTTAATTCCGGTGCTGGTTTGTACAAAGTGTTTAAAGAGTTTATCTATTTCTTCTTCCGAAATACCGGGGCCAGAATCCTGTATTTCAACGACAAGGCTACTTTGCCGATCATTTATTTTGTCCATTCGGATGCGTACGGCTACTCCTCCTTCATCTGTAAATTTCAGGGCATTTCCGATCAGATTGATAAATATCCGGCGTAATTTGTTGTCATCAACAATCACAAATTGCGGAATGTCAGAAGCCGTTTCAAAGATAAACTGCAAATGTTTGGAACGGGCCGGCTCCTTAAAAAACATATTAATGTCGGCAAATAGTAAATGCAAATCAATATTCATCGGATTTAATTCCAGACGGCCTGCTTCCATTTTCGATAATTCGAGAATGTCGTTGATGAGCGCCAGCAAATGCTCTCCGGCCCGAATGATGGAAATATTATATTCTTTTTGTGTCGCGGTTAAATGCTTGTCGCGGCTTATCAGTTGCGAAAATCCTATAATCGCATTCAATGGTGTTCTGATTTCGTGCGACATATTGGCCAGGAAAACACTTTTTGCCTTATTGGCAGCTTCTGCCTCATGCCGTGCTTTTTGAAGTACTGTTTCTGCCTTTTTTCGTTCGGTGATGTCGGTTGCTACCCCAATTAATGCAACAGATTCGCCGCTGTCGCTATGTATGGTTGAGGTAGAAAGGAATGCCGGAAATTCACTGCCATCTTTCCTTTTATTTAAAATTTCGCCACGCCACCCTCCGTTAAGTGTTTCAGTAAAAATCGTTTTTAGCAAGGCCGGTGAATTATTCGGAGAGCGAATAATATCGATTTGTTTTCCAATTAGTTCATGTTCCTGAAACTGATAGGTTTCCAAAAATGCATTGTTGACGAAGAGTATCTTATCCTTCATATCTGTAATGGAAATGCAATCGCTGATCGAACGAACTGCATGAGCAAGCATTAAGGTGGTTTCCTTTAATTTTAATCGTTCGTTGATCTCTTCCTGAAGCGACTTATTTTTTCTTTTAATGATGAAGAAAAGCAGCAGTACAAATATCAATAACACAATCAATGCACTCGATTCAGCAACATTAAAAAATAGTATGGTATTCCATGATTTGGCATCGTAATCAAGTCCAAGTATGGCTATCGTTTTGCCGGTTGTTTGGTCTTTAATTGGAACGAGCGCACTTCTCCATGTTCCCCACCGATCCGAAAGTGAAGGGGTAACCAATTCCTTCCCATCCCGAAATGGTTGCTTGTCTTCAGGTTTTGCTTCGGTATATTCCTGTCCGGGAGGCGAATAATCTTCTGAATCTGATGGTTCTGAATCTGCGATAAAGAATACTTTGTTGTTCCGTTCGGTATAAATATAAGCAAACCTTACTTGCGGATTTATACTGACAACCCTCTGCAATGTGTTGTGAATCAATTGATAATTAGGATTTTCAATTTCCCCGGGTCTTTCTTCAATTGATTTGAAATCGACTTCCGGCAACATATCTTCAATATTTCTGGCAATTTGAAGTGCATTTTCAATTTGCTGAGCATCGATTCTTTTCCAGGTAAAACGGATATAAATGCCGCCCAAAACCGCAATAAGCAGAAAAAGAACTATTATTTGTACCGAAAATATTTTTTTTTGATGTATAGATTTCATTTTAGTTAATTGCCTTTTTGCTTAATAATCGTTGCAGATAATCGTAATCGTAATTGTTGGCCAAAGTCATGAGATGCAGTGCAAGGTCAGAATTTTTCGCATCAATTCTGTTGATAAGTTCAATTAACAGGTCCAAATCGGCGACTTCAACAGCTTCCTGCATTTGCCTTAAAAGCTTTTTGGATAATTTGCCGATGTCCGCTATAATTGCTTCATCATCAGTAGGATATTTTTGCTGATCAAAATTTGTATCTTCCTCGTAGATGTATTTTATGCCCAGAATATTTCCGATGGTTCCAAACAATTCGCTTTCGCGAAACGGTTTACGGATATGGCCGTGCATTCCGAGCGTAAGGGCCTTTTTTCGTTCATCTTCAAAAGAGCTGGCCGTCAAGGCTACAATAGGCAAATGCTTCCCTTTTTCAGTCGATTTAATTCTGCGGACAGCTTCGTAGCCATCCATAACTGGCATGCGCATATCCATTAAAATCAGGTGCGGGTTCCAGGATTCAAACTTTTCAACCGCATCCAGTCCGTTCACAGCCTCCATTGTTTCAAACCCCACCATGTTGAGAAGTTTAACCACCACCTTTAGGTTTTCTTCTTTATCATCAGCTACCAAAATACGGTAGTTATCAGGTATTTTATCATATCCAATTACACGTTTTCTGGCTAAATCCTGAACATCTTTGGCATTTCCGTCTTCCAATTCAATGGTGAATGTAAAAACCGAACCTTTCCCGACTTCGCTTGTCACGGTGATATCGCCCCCCATTATAATAGCCAGTTCGCGGCTCAGTGCAAGCCCCAATCCGGTGCCGCTGCTTTTATTGATTCCGCTGCTTGTCTGGACGAAATGTTTAAAGAGTTTATCCAATTCATTTTCGGGAATACCTGGGCCTGAATCCTGAACTTCCACGATCAGCCGGCTTTTATTTTCATTTATTTTATCAGTACGAACACGAACGGCAACACCGCCTTCATCGGTGAATTTGATTGCATTTCCAATCAGATTGATAAATATCCGGCGCAATTTGTTGTCGTCCACAATTACGTATTGCGGAAGGTCGGCGGCAGTTTCAAAAATAAATTGCAGGTGTTTCGCTTTGGTCGGTTCCCCGAACATCATTTGTATATCGGTAAAGAGCGAATCCAAATCGACATTTCTGGAATTTAATTCCAGCCGGCCTGCTTCCATTTTCGACAATTCAAGAATGTCGTTAATGAGCGACAACAGATGTTCGCCTGCGCGGATTATAGAAACAATGTATTCTTTTTGTGAATCGGTTAAATGCCTGTCGCGGTTCAGCAGTTGCGAAAAACCGATGATTGCATTCAGTGGTGTCCTTATTTCGTGCGACATGTTTGCCAGGAAAACGCTTTTCGATTTGTTGGCCAGTTCAGCTTCCCGTGTGGCTTTCAAAAGCGTGGCTTCTGTTTTTTTCTGTTCCGTGATGTCCCAGATCGTACCAATCATGCGCAGCGGATTTCCGGAATCGTCGCGCTGAACATTTGCAAGCGCCCTGTTGCTGTGTACTGAACCATCGGGCCAAACCACGCGGAATTCAGTATCGAACTCTTTTTTACCGAGAATTGCCATCCCGATTTCCAAATCGGTTCGTTCCCTGTCATCGGGATGGATACCGGCCAACCATGTTTCGTAGGCATCATCATAACCATTTTTTTCAACTCCAAAGAGTTTATACATCTGATCGTCGGCCAAAAGGATGTTGCTGACAATGTCCAGTTCCCAAACGCCAATGCCACCAGCAACAGTGGCCAGTTCGAGCCGGGCCGATGCTTTTTTAACCTCTTCTTCGGCCTTCTTCCGTTCGGTGATGTCGTTGGCGATTCCAAGAAAACCGGTAATTTCTCCATTAATATCCCTGATGGCAGTTACAATCAGGTTGACAAAAATGGTAGTTCCATTTTTATGCAGGTAAGTCCAGGTTCGTTCTTCATGTTCCTTAATCCTTGCTTTTGATACGAATATCTCAAATCCTTCTATTTTTCTGCCAAATTCCTCCGACAATTCCTTTCCACGTTCTACCACTTCACTTTCTATATGGAAACAGGCAGGAGTTTTCTTACCAACAATTTCCTGTGTCGAATAACCCAGCATTTTTTCAGCCCCTTTGCTGAAAACACTGACAATTCCATTGATATCGGTCGCAATGATTGAGGTGTGTATCGCCGCATTCAGTATATCTGACAAAGATTTGAGCGCTGACTGAAGTGCTACTTCTGCCTGTTTGCGTTCGGTAATGTCATGCGTTACTCCAACCAGTCCGGTTATATTGCCCTGAACATCGTACAATGGCACTTTTGATACCAGCAGCGAATGATGAAAGCCATTTTTATCGGTCAGGTTTCCTTCAATATTCAATATTGGTTTTCCTGATTGAAGCACTGAAATGTCTTCTTTGCGTGAGCGGCTGGACTCTGTTTCAGGGTATAAATCAGCATCGGTTTTTCCAATTAGATCACTTTCAGAATCCTTTCCCGAGAGCATCACTTCCATCGGATTGGCCAGTATTTTACGTCCTTCAAAATCTTTCACATAAACCGCATCCGGAATCAAATCGATGATTGTACGGAAAAGTGCCCGTTCGTTGTGAAGCGCTTCTTCAGCCATTTTTCGTTCAGTGATGTCTCTTTCAACAAACAGAATACTTGTCGGATTGCCACTGGAATCAAGCAAAATAGTAGAATTAACGTCGCTGTAGAATTTTGAATTGTCTTTTTTTAAAGCCAGGTATTCAGTGATTTTATGATCTTTTTTGCCCTCAAGCAATTTGTGGATATTCTCAATTAACAAATTGTGGTTCGAAGGGTCGATGAAATCAAAAATTGTTTTGTTGATGTATTCATGTTTTTGTTCGATTGAATATCCATGTATTAATGCCAATTTTTCCGACATCAGTTCAATTTTACCGTCAATCGAGGCCATTCCAATTCCATCGGGCGAGGCTGCTATGATGGCTTCAAATTTCCGGCTGCTTTGCTGCAATTCTTCTTCTGCCTCTTTCCGTTTTGTAATGTTGCGGCTGATTCCAAGTATGCCAATAAGGCTGCCATCGCTGGCCCAATAAGGTGTTTTTAAAGTATCAATCAGTATTTTTCTGCCATCGGGGTAGGTAATCCATTCCTCATTGTGGGTTGGCAGTTTTTGCTGAAGCATCTCAATGTCAAAGCTGCGGAACAAACTAGCGGTTTCGTTGTCGAAGAGATCGAAATCGCTTTTTCCGATAATTTCGTTTTTTGATTTACCCACAAATTCAGCAAAAGAAGGATTGCAGCCGAGATAAATACTTTCGGTGTTTTTGAAAAAGATGAGATCGGGGATTGAGTCAAGCAGTGAAGTAATTAATCCGGCTTGCCTTACCCTTTCTGCTTCGGCCCGCTTCCGTTCTGTGATGTCTTCTTTGATGGCGATAAAATGGGTAATTGTCCCGTTCTCGCTAATGATGGGTGAGATCAAAGCCGATTCCCAATAAAGCTCTCTGTTCTTTTTTTTGTTCTGCAATTCACCGCGCCATTCGTTTCCTGCCAAAATAGTTTTCCACAGCTCCTTGAAATGTTCTATGGGTGTATTGTCTGACTTAAGTATCCGTGGATTTTTACCAATTGCTTCTTCCTTCGTATAACCGGTTAGATTGCAAAACTTTGGATTTACATATTCAATATCTCCACTGATATTTGTAATTACGATGGAAGCAGGGTTTTGCTCTACAGCTTTCGAAAGCTTGAGGATTTCCACCTCTGCCTGTTTGCGTTCTTCAATCAATCTGATCAGTGAGTCAAACAGATAATTGCTGTTTGCCGGAGTTTCGGTACTCCCGCTTATGCCTGAAAGATCTGAAGGATTAAGCGTATTGATCGCTTCTTTTATTTTGCTGATAGTTTCCTTTTGTACCTCGGCATCCCGCTTGTGTTTCTGAAATGCATTCCGAAGCTCCTGCGAACTTATTTCAATTGAATTCTGGAGCAAACTAACGTCGTCTTCAAAATTATCGTAGGTATTGTTGATGTCGTTGAGAATGCCTTTTAATTCAGCTGGAATAGTTTCTAATGAACCAAAGTGCTTTTTAATTTGTCGTGTCAGCAGTTTATTTATGTCGCTTCCCATGGTGAAAAAGGTTTAAACCTCCTTAAACAGTGTAATTGTCATCGTCTGATTGTGTAGCTCACAATGCTGTCCAAAAGGATTTGTCGGACATATTTCACCGTAGGAATAAAAACCCGTTATAGCCAGGTCGTTTCCAATTACTTCACGGATGGTTTCCAATTCTTCTTCCACTATTTGTTTCAATACCCATTTCCGGCCTACACAACTAATAAGAATAGCCAGGTCGGCATTTGAATTCTGAAGACTTATTTTCGACATTTCCGCTGCTCCGTTGGCCCCATTTATCAGCCGGTCAGCATTGGCTTTCATCAGGCGTACATATTCTCCCTGAGGGATATCACCGGCAAAAACCATGCTTCCGTCAGCTTCATTAACTGATAATATGGTACGAACCAGCGATGTTTCAGAATCTTTTTTCCGGAGGCTTAAAGGAAATAAGAGCGCTGAAGCCGGCAGATTTGCGGCATGAGCGCCCAGATAGCGCTTATAAAGTTCCAGTGCCGGTTGTCCGTCGAGTTCATAAAGTATATTTCCGATTGATTTTGTTACCTCACGGTCGAGGCCAAACGAGTCCCAGCCACCCATCGATCCGTAACCAACTTTCAGGTTTTTTCCGTAGAATCCGATGGCAATGATGCTGTTTTTTTCGCCGGCCCGATTGTGGACAATTACGGTTTCTGAAAACTGATCCTGATCGCCTGCCAAACCACCTGTAACCGGAATTCGGTCGTTGAGTTGTTTGTTTAAACCTTTGGTTAACTCGCTTCCGTTAATATTTATTCCTTCAGAAAACACCATGATATGGACAAGATCTTCTTTGTCGAGCTTTGCCGCTAATTTTTCGCCCACGCTGAAGCTATCTTCCACCGAATGAACTACTTCCTTTGCAATTTCAACGAATGTTTTTTCAAACCAAACTGCGGTGCACACAATATGGCTGTTAAAAACTTCTTCCTGATAAATTTCTCCTGAAGTGGAACAGCCGACAATTTGCGCCTGAGGATAAGCTTCTCTCACAAAATCAATGTGTTGCTGTTTTTTTAGCAAGTCTCTTTTTCCAAATAAAAAAACCAACTGAGCCAGCTTGCCTGATTCATTCTCTGTCTTTTTTACCCAGCCGTTTGATTCGGAATAAATGCTTTGTTCTGTTTTCATCTTAAAAATACTGGAAATGATTAATCAGTCAGAAGATCAAATCTGAGGATTGAACAAAATTCTTTAGCCCGAAAATTGATGTTACTGAATCTGGCTAAATGTATAAAATATCTTTAGAATGATTACCGGAGTACAGTATTTGGAATTGATATAAATAAGACTGATTAACCAATCTTACATTTCGCCGTTATAAATTGGCAATGTAAAATAAAACGCTGAGCCAATGTCTGGTACTGACTCCATCCCGATTTTTCCACCCATTAATTCAACCAGATTTTTGGTAATCGCCAATCCAAGCCCATTTCCACCGTATTTGAGGGTTTTTTCATCTTCAACTTGTCTGAAGCGTTCAAATATAATATCGTGATAAACTGCCGGAATACCAATTCCGGTATCCTTAACGAAAAATTCCGCCATTTTACCTTTGGGCTGATATCCAATTTCAACTTTGCCATGCGAAGTAAACTTAAAGGCATTGCCAATCAAATTGTTGAATATTTGGCTGAGCCTGTCAGCATCAGCAAAAACAGATGTTTCGTCACTATTACCGGGGAAGGTAAGTTTAATTTCAATATTTTTTTCATCGGCTTTAAAAGCAAATTGTTCTTTGATGTTTAAAAGGAAATTCTGAGCATTGATCTGACTTTTACTGAAGGTTATTTCACCTGATTCCATTTTCGAGATATCCATGATATCATTGATAATTGATAGAAGGTTATTTCCACTGGCAATGATAAGCTGAATAAATTCATTTTTCTGATCCTCTTCAAAATACGGATCGGCAAGTAATTCAGAAAACCCGATGATGCTGTTTAACGGTGTGCGTACTTCGTGCGACATATTGGCCAGAAAAGCTGATTTTAAACGGTCGCTTTCCTCGGCATGTTCTTTGGCTTTAATTAGTTCAATTTCTGCATATTTGCGTTCGGTAATGTCGTCAACCATTCCTATAATTTCCTTTGGCAACCCATTTTTGTCGTTAAGTGTTGTAACAAAAAGGTTGGCCCAGATTATATTCCCATTTTTATGGATGTATCTTTTTTCCATGCTATACCCGGCAATTTTTCCTGCTATTAAATCTGAAAACTCCTTCATATCCTTGTCAATATCTTCCGAAAAGGTAAATTCTGTAAACTTCATCTTAGCCAATTCAACACTGCTGTAGCCAATCATTTCAGACAAAGGTAAATTTGAAATAATTGGATAGCCTTGCAAATCTATCAAAGCAATTGCAATTGGAGCCTGGTCAAAAATTGCCTGAAATCGTTTCTGACTTGCCCGAATTAATTCCCAGGTAAGCTTGCGCTCGGTAATGTCCCTTCCAATACCCAGCACCCCGAGCAATGTTCCGTCTGAATCGTACATCGGTGTTTTTAGAGTATCCAGAAAAGCACGATGCCCGTCATCAGCGAAAGTAATCCATTCTTCGTTCGTGTTTGATTTACCTGTATTTATAACTTTTCGGTCATACGAGAGGAAAAAGTCAGCCAATTCACGGTCAACAAAGTCATGATCCGATTTACCAATGATATCAGCTTCTTTGGCTCCGAAAAATCGCTCAAACATTGGATTACACAATATATAAACACCATTTGTATCTTTCAGCCAGATCAGATCGGGTATCGTTTGCATAAGTGGGCGAAGGTGGGTTTCACTTTTTCGCAGATCCAATTCAGCTTTTTTACTATTGATTGTTTCACGTATGTTACACTGAATTACCTTCTTCTGATCTTCAATATATATATTGCTGACGAATTCCACATTGATTTTTTGCCCGTCAGTCGTTTCAAGTGGAAGGTCGTAATAACGGACATATTCCTTCTGTTTTAATTCTTCAAATTCATCGTGATTGGCAACTATACCCTTAAAAAAACCTACCTCCCAGATTGCTTTATCAAGGAATTGATTTTTTGAGAATCCCAGAATGTCAATTAAAAATGGATTCACATCAGTAATCTTTCCGGTTTCTGCATCTAAGATAAGAATCCCATCCTTTGTCGATTCAAAAAGTCTGCGATAACGTGTTTCAGAAGCAATGAGCAATTCCTCAACCCGCTTTCGGTCAATGAGCACAGTCCTGAGTTCTTCATTTTGCATCTCCAACTCAATCTGATGTACTTCAAGCTCGTGAATCAATTTCTGCATCTCTGCTTCAATAATTACTGAAACTGATTTTGACGAATCTTTTTTTACCAGCTTTTCTGCCTTTTGGCGAAAAACTGAAATTTCTGATATATTCTTATTTTCCATACGTTATTGTATTGGAAGAGCACGATTACTTCCGGTGATTAATAAATTCTGATCGCTGCAAGCTATGCATGTTTAACTCCTGAAGTGTTACAAAACTCAATAAAAGAGTTGCATAATTCACAGGTAAATAATGATTAAATGTTCTGAGTTAATTGTATGTATTGCATATATCAATGTAATACATGATATATTTTTAAAAAATGTACTATACGTTTTGTAACGAATTGAAAAATCATGCGTCATAGAGTTAGAAAACAATCAGAAACAGAAAAAACAATTTAAAAATAGGAGAACGAAATCATGAAAACAAAAAGCAATACTCGGGAAACAGTTGACGATCAGTTAAAAAGAATGGTTTTACGCGGAAGTGCATTTCTATTAAGCTTAGTGTTATTTAGCCAAACTGCCAACGCACTAAATTCTCAGGAACAATTTTCAGACAATAACACAGGTTGGAAAATGACTTTACTTAAAGTAGATGAAACCTCAAAAACGGAAACTCCGACTACAACAAAAGGTTCAACAGAATTAAACACTTCGTTTGATGCTGTCGTTTGCGAACCGGAACTGGAATCTGAACTGATGGCAGAAGCATGGATGACTGATGAATCTTATTTTAATGCAACTAATTTTTTTACCAGGGAAGAAACTGAAGAATCACTAAAAGTGGAAGACTGGATGCTCGACAACGATTGTTTTGTTAATTCTTCGGTTTCTGAATCAGTTGAAGTGGAAAAGCCATTGGAAATAGAAGCATGGATGACCAATGATCATTTTTGGGGATTTTAATCCAATGTTCAACCAACCAACTCAACCGTTAAAGGAGGTATAGCCATGAAACCGGAAAGCAAAAAAGTTCAGATACGAAAAAGGGCGCTCGAATATTGCATCCTTTTACAACTCGAAAACAAACCATTACACGTTTGTGACATTCTTGAGATGGCGAAAAAATCGAAAATGATTGTCAACGAAGAAGCTCACCCGTCACTACATAATCCGACTGGAAACTACTATTATACTGGCGATAAATCGGAAAATTCACTAAATCAGACACCCGGCAACAAGGTTCACTTGTTATGGTTGTTGACAGGCTTTTTATACGC
>CAMDGL010000045.1 GCA_945897845.1 Chitinophaga pinensis
AGAAGACGAACGTTTAATCTGGTCCAGATTTCTGAAAGGCGATAATCAGGTTTTGAGTCTCATTTATTTGCAGCACTCCAATGCATTGTTCGATTACGGATGCCGGTTCACTGTTAACAAGGATTTGGTTAAAGATTGTATTCAGGAAGTATTTTGTTCGTTAATCAGAACAAGAAGTAATTTGGGCGAAACCGACAACATCAGGCTCTATTTGCTGAAATCGCTGAAGCGAAAAATCTTTAGGGAACTTAAAAATGTCAATTGTCAATCCAGCTTAATTACCGATCAGGATTTTCCATTTGACCTGCGATGGTCTGAAAACATAGATGATCAGTTGCACGATTTGGATGAAGAAAAAAAGCAATTGCTCTCGGAAGCTATGCAATCGTTGACCGAACGACAGAAAGAAGCCATTTACCTCAGGTTTAACCGTGGCCTCGAATATGAAGAAATATCTTTTCTGCTCAACCTCAATTATCAATCTTCACGTGCACTGATTCACCGTGCAATCGAAAAACTTCGCGAAATTATTCAGGTTCCCAACAAAAAAATCAGTCAAATTCTGTTCTGTATCCTTCATCAATAAAGGGAACCTGTTTTTGAACATTAAAAAAAGTTTAAAAATAGCATCAACAAAAATCAAGTCCGTGTCTTTTCCGTGTAGAAATTACAAATCATGGAGAAGTACAGGGATTATACGGCGGTTGATTTTTTGAACGATGAAAGCTTTCTGACTTGGTTGACCAATCCAACTCAGAAGGAGAACGATTTTTGGAATGGGTTTCTAAAAGCACATCCATATAAAAAAGCTGAGATCAGAGAAGCTACACTTGTTTTCAACTTATTTCATTCCAGAGAAGAAAAACTAGGATTAAACGAGACTTACGAAATCTGGAACCGTATTCAGCAGGAAGCAAAAGTTTCGAAACGTACAGTTTTCCTGAAGTTTATAAAGTACGCCGCAATTTTTTTGCTTGTATTCTTTTCGGGCGGCATTAGCTATTACTTTATTCAGCATACAGAAAAATCAATTTATTTTGAATTGGCTGAAACCGCGCAACCAGGCAGCAACGAGGCCATGATCATATTGTCCGATGGCTCAGAGGTTTCGCTTGAAAAACAGATTTCAGAAATTTCGTACAGTAAAAATGGTCAGCAACTGATCGTCAACAACGATACCATCAATCAACATTCAGGAAATCAGAAAGAGCAGATCAATAAAGTGATCATTCCGTATGGCAAAAAATCGATGATCATACTTTCAGATGGCACCAAAGTCTGGCTGAATGCAGGAAGCCAGCTGATTTACCCTTCGGCATTTATTAATAAAACCCGGCAGGTGATGCTTATTGGAGAAGCTTATTTTGATGTGGCTAAAAATCCCGATAAACCATTTATTGTTCGCGCATCAGATATTCAGGTTCAGGTATTGGGAACAAGGTTTGATATTTCGGCTTATCCTGAAGATAGAATAATACAGACCGTGCTCGAAGTGGGAAAGGTTACACTGAAATATTCTGGAAAAGGAATTCTTAACCGTGAATATTCGGTCGATATGGTTCCGAACCAGAAGATTGAATTCAACAAATCGACCGGAGAAACTAAAAGTCAGATGGTTGATGTAAGCAAATATGTTTCGTGGAAAGATGGGATGCTCGAATTTGATAAGGCTGATTTAATAAGGGCAATTAAGCAAGTGGAACGGTATTACGATGTAAAAATACGGTTAGCCGATCCGATGATTGGTTTGTATAAACTTTCGGGCAAGCTAGATTTAAAAGATGAACCGGAAGAAGTGCTGAATGTGATCAAATTGACAGTGCCGATCGACTGGCAGAAAAAGAGCAACGGCGATTTTGTGATTATTGGTAAATAAAAAACAATAAAGAATGAAAATAAAAAGATCCGGAAAATGTGGCTGCATTCCCCGGATCAAAATAAAAAGTGTAATTATTTAGTGTGTTAAACCAAACATTTCAAAAGTATGAAAAAAAAGTTCTATGTACGAACTTTCCATGAGATTGGGAAGTTCAAAAAACTGTACCTTATTATGAGGCTATCTTTTATCATGTTGCTTGTCAGTTCCTTATCGGTTATTGGCAACTCTTATTCGCAGTCAACAAAATTTTCTTTTCAGTTGTCGAATGCAACTGTAAAAGATGTATTTCAGGAAATTGAACGTAACAGCGAGTTTATCATCGTTTATTCCGACGATATGATTGATGTTACCCGCGAAGTTTCGCTGAAAGTTGCAGATGCCTCTGTAGAAAAGGTTCTGGACCAGATTCTGAAAGTGACCAACAACGGTTACGAAATTAAAGAACGGCAAATTGTTATTACAAAGCTGAAGGACTTGACATTGAATGAAATGACCGTTCAGAACGAGCGTGTACTCAAAGGCGTAGTAAAAACCTCCGATGGCAATACACTTCCCGGTGCAACCGTTATCGAAAAAGGCACCACCAATGGCACCATTACCGACTTTGACGGTAATTTTACCCTGAATGTGAGCAAGGCAAATGCTGTAATTGTGTTCTCGTTTGTAGGGATGAGCACCTTGGAAATTGATTACACCGGCCAGCCAACTATGAATGTCGTTTTGCGGGAAGAAGCTTTTGATATTGAAGAAGTGGTTGCAGTTGGTTATGGCGTTCAGCGCAAATCGGATTTGACTGGTGCGACCAACCGTTTGACTGAAGAAAACATGAATAAAAGTGTGGCCACCTCGCCGATTGAAATGATGCAGGGAAGGGTTGCCGGGGTTAACATTACCCAGAACAACGGTGAGCCGGGAGCCGGAATGTCTGTCCGTATTCGTGGGTCTAACTCCATTCGTTCAGGACAGGAACCCTTGTATGTAATTGACGGCATCCCTCTTGACAATGCTGATATTACTCCCAACGGAGGAACAGCCGGGGGTATCAATGAAGCCGCCAATAAAAACCCGATCAGCTTTTTAAATCCTGATGATGTTGAGTCAATCGATATTTTGAAAGATGCTTCGTCAACAGCCATTTATGGAGCCCGTGGCGCGAACGGGGTGGTAATTATAACCACTAAAAAAGGCAAAAAAGGGGAAGGAACCCTCAACTACGACGGTTATATGGGCGTTTCACAAATCAGACAGAAAATGGATTTGCTTACTGCGAGCGAATTTAGATCATACAAGAAAGCTGATGGAAGTAAATTGCTCGATTTGGGTGCAAGCAACGATTGGCAGAATGAAATTTTTGCTACCGGTATCACACAAAGCCACAATTTGTCTTATGGAGGAGGAAGCGAAAAATCGACCTATTATACTTCGTTCGGATATCTCGATCAGGAAGGGATTGTAAAGACAACAGGAGTAACAAAGATCAACGGAAATGTAAAAGTTTCGCAAAAGGCTTTTAAAGACCGCTTGCTTTTAACTGCAAACCTGATTGCTTCGCATGTAGAAGATTATCGTTCTCCAATTTCAGAAACAGGAGGTTTCGAAGGTGACTTGATTTTAACTGCACTTAAACTGAATCCGACTTATCCGATTTTTAATCCTGACGGCAGTTATTATCAGCACACCAAAGATCAGCGCAACCCTGTCGCCATGCTGAACCTGGTGGACGACATTACCCAAACTGACCGCATTTTGGCCAACATGTCGGCCGAAATGGAACTGATAAAAGACCTGAAATACAAGCTAAATGTAGGTTTCGACCGCACCCTGGCCGAACGTCGCGTTAATCAGGACAAAGCGCTGACTTACCTTGCCAACAAAGGCGAAGCCGACATAAACGGAGTTTCTGCAAATAACCGTTTGATCGAGAATTACTTAACTTATCTAAAGAGAATTGGAGCCGATCATTCGTTCAATTTCCTTTTGGGACATGCTTACCAGTACATGAAAGTTTCGAACCACGAAACCAATGTGAACGGGTTTGAGGTGGATGACATTAAATACACCGATAACCTTCAGTATGGGAGATTCTCTGCCGCATCTGTTACTTCATCGGCTTACGAACGTGAACTGCAGTCGTTCTTCGGACGTGTAAACTATTCGTTGAAAGACAAATACATGTTAACCGTTACAGGCCGTTTTGACGGCTCGTCGAAATTTGGTGAAAACAAAAAATATGGTTTCTTCCCATCAGCAGCGGCTGCATGGCGCGTAAACGAGGAAGATTTCATGAAGGATATGGCGGCTATTTCCAACCTGAAAATCAGATTGGGCTGGGGGCTCACCGGAAATCAGGAAATCCCTGATAAAATTTCGTTGCTCGCGGTAGGTACAACGCCTTCGGCCAACGGCTATTTCAACGGCGTACTTTCGCCGGGAATTACCTTCCTGCGCACACCAAATCCCAACATTCAGTGGGAAACGACCCAGCAGACCAACTTCGGTATCGACTTCGGATTTTTGGAAAACCGCATTTCGGGAACTATCGACATCTTCAGCAAAAAAACAGTTGACGTTTTGCTCGAAGTTCCATCAAAAGCTCCTGCCGCAACACAATCACAGTGGCAAAATGTTCCCGACCTGAAAATCATGAATACCGGATTCGAACTTGGGTTAACCGGAGTGCTGATTGAGTCAAAAGAATTGAACTGGGATTTGGGAATCAATTTCGCCGCCATTAAAAACGAAGTGAAAGACCTGCCCGTAAAACTAATCGAAACAGGAAATGCAAGCGGACAGGGACTTTCGGGAACCCGCGTACAGATTATTACCAACGGACAGCCTGTCGGAACTTTCTACGGAATGGTTTACGAAGGTTTGGATGCCAACGGAATTTCCAAATACAAATTAGATGCTGATGGCAACGCTGTAAAAGAAAACCTCGGATCGGCCCTTCCCGACTTTACGTACAGTTTAAGTTCCAAAGTGCAATTCAAAGCGTTCGATTTGAGCATGTTCTGGTACGGTTCGCAGGGCAATAAAGTGTACAACAATGCTGCCAATGCATTATTCCTGAAAGGCCCGCTCGACAAAGGTTCGAACGTAACCCAGGCCGTTTTCGACTCGAAAGAAAGCCCCGCCAATTCCAATGCCTTCTCTTCACGTTTTATCGAAGATGGGTCATTCCTGCGTCTGTCGAACTTAACCCTCGGTTATACCTTCAATACCCAAAAGATCACATGGCTCGGAAAAGCCCGTGTTTATGCTACCGGAAACAATCTGCTGGTTATCACCAAGTACACCGGGTTCGATCCCGAGGTGAGTGTTGACGCAGCCGCTAACGGAGTTCCTTCAATGGGAATGGACTACACAGCCTATCCGAAAGCCAGCACATTTACTTTTGGCGTTAATGTTCAGTTTTAATCATCATCAAAAAATTTCAACAAATGAAACGATATAAAATAATCATATTCAGTACAATCTTTGCTTTAATGGGTACAATGGCCTGTACCGATTTGGAAGAAAATGTACTCGACGAACAACTGGGAGCCGATTTGGTCAACAATCCGGCAAATATCGAGGCCTTGATAAATCCACCATACGGAAGTTTGCGCCGCACCATTGAATGGTATGATTACTGGGCGCTACAGGAAGTTTCGACCGACGAAGTAATCATACCAACCCGTGGAACCGACTGGTACGATAACGGCGACTGGCAACAGTTGCACCTTCAAACCTGGACTGCCGACCACGGACGTATGAAAAACGTGTGGGACGCCTTAAATCAGGGAGTTTCGCGTGCCAACACAGCCATTTATTACATCGGTAAATTTCCGCAGGACCAAAAAACGGAACAATATATCAACGAAGCCAGGTTCTTGCGCGCTTACTTTATGTACCTGATCAACGATCTATACGGACAAGTTCCTTTCCGTGAAGCGGATGAGATCGACTATTCAGTTTCGCCGATCGTAAAAAACAGCAAAGAAGCTGCCGATTACATCATTGGCGAGTTGGTTGATATCATGCCTAAACTGAAAACAAAGGCAGAAGTAGGCTCGGAACGGGTAACCGCGGGCGCTGCACAGGCTTTGCTGGCCAAAGTTTACCTGAACTATAAAATTTACGGTGGCGTAGACAAATGGAACGAGGCCATTACTTATTGCACCCAGGTAATTGGTTCAAACTATGCAGTAGCAACCGATTATTGGTCAATGTTCCAGAAAAATGTTGCTGAAAATCCCGAGTTTATTCTGCGCGTTCCGATGGACGACCAGGTAGATATGGGAGCCGGTAGTGTTTGGTCCAATTTTACCCTGCATTACAGCCAGACATTTGGAAACATCAACAGCGTTTGGAATGGCCCATCGACCACCTCTACTTTTGTGAATACGTTTGATAAAGTAAACGACGTTCGTTTTTACGATGACCGGATTAAAGCTGAATGTGGCTTCAACCAGGGATTTTTGATTGGTCAGCAATACGGAGTTGACGGAACCGCGCTGAAACAACGCAATGGTGATCCTTTAATCTTTGTTCCTGAAATCAACCTCGGAAGTTCGCCCGAAAATGCCGGTATCCGCGTAATTAAATTTGCGCCTAACGCCAGCACCGAGCGCCAGTTCTCATCGCCGAACGATGTACCGATCATGCGTATTTCCGACATTTACCTGATCCGCGCCGAAGCCAATTTCCGGAGTGGAAAAACTACGGAAGCGCTTGCTGACATTAATTATATCCGGGCAAGACGCAACGCTCCCGGAAAAACACTACCACTGCTTATTACGATTACTCTGGACGATATTCTAAAAGAACGTGGTTTCGAATTGTATTGGGAAGGATTGCGTCGACAGGACTTAATCCGTTTCGG
This sequence comes from Chitinophaga pinensis, assembly GCA_945897845.1. GTDB lineage: Bacteria > Bacteroidota > Bacteroidia > Bacteroidales > Prolixibacteraceae > Aquipluma. The sequence goes on from CAMDGL010000045.1 coordinate 6,744, forward strand.
AAAATTTAATACCGCATGGCAGGAAAAACCGGTAACAGATGTTAAAAAAGCACTTTTCCCGCTTCCAACTTCGGCTGTTGATGTAAATGAAAACTTAACCCAAAATCCTGGATATTAATCCAGCGGTTTATTGCGAATAATCAGGGCGGCTTTCCACAGGGGAAGCCGCTTTTTTTTCGGGGGATGATCTGAAAATTGCTTTTAAGTGTATATTATACCATTATATTTGCACTCTATTATTAACCAAATAAGCCGACTGAGATATGAAACTAAAACTCACTTTTTTCCTGATGTGCCTGATTTTTGCCGGAGTAACCGAAGTAAAAGCACAATCTAAAACATTGGTTGTAAATGCCAAAACAACAATTGCCCCGATTCAGCCAGGCATGTGGGGTCTGTTTTTCGAAGACATTAATTTTGCTGCCGATGGTGGTATTTATGCCGAACTGGTCAAAAACCGGTCGTTCGAATTCTACAAACCACTGATGGGATGGAAAAAATTTGGAGAAGAATATGTCGGTCAGTTCCAGATCATCAATAGCCAGAATGAAAATAATCCACGTTTTCTGAGACTTGAATCACTTCAGGGAAAGGAACTGGGTTTGGTTAACGAAGGTTTTCGCGGAATGGGCGTGAAGGCTGGTGAGAATTACCTGTTTTCGGCATTTGCACGCCAAAGTGAAGGCGTTTCTACCCTGAAAGTAGAACTACTTGATTCGACAGGTGCGGTTATCGGCAAAACGGAGGTGAAAAACTTTTCGGGAGAATTGAAAAAATACGAGGCTCAATTTGCCTGTTCGGCCAGCGATGCAAAAGCCAACCTACGTGTAACGCTTTCAGGAAAAGGCGTGCTCGAAATCGACATGGTTTCGCTGTTTCCTGAAAATACATGGAAGAACCGAAAAAATGGACTGCGTGCCGATTTGGTGCAAAAGTTGGCCGACCTGAATCCTGGTTTTCTGCGTTTTCCCGGAGGTTGCATTGTTGAAGGCCACGAACTCGAAACCCGTTACCAGTGGAAGAAAACTGTAGGAAATGTAGAAAATCGCCAGATGATTGTCAATCGCTGGAATACGGAATTTGCACACCGGAATGCCCCCGATTATTTTCAATCGTACGGACTTGGATTTTACGAATACTTTTTGCTTTCGGAAGATATCGGCGCCGAGCCATTGCCAATTCTGAACTGCGGAATGGCGTGTCAGTTCAACTCCTGCGAATTGGTTCCGCTGGATGCACTCGATCCATATATTCAGGATGTGATTGATCTGATTGAATTTGCAAACGGTGCAACCACCACCAAATGGGGAAAACTTCGTGCCGATATGGGCCATCCGGCACCATTTAATATGAAAATGGTAGGCGTTGGAAACGAACAATGGGGAACACAATATGTCGATCGGTTAAAAATATTCCTGAAAGTTTTGCACGAAAAACATCCTGAAATTATTTTTGTGGGCGGATCAGGTCCATCGCCCGATGGAAAAGATTTTAATTACTTGTGGACAGAGATGCGCAATCTGGATGTGAAACTGGTGGACGAACACTATTACCGCAGTCCGGATTGGTTTTTGCAAAATGCCGCACGCTACGATGCTTACGACCGCAGGGGGCCGAAAGTATTTGCAGGCGAATATGCTGCCCACGATAAAGAAGGAAAAGATGCCGAGTCGCGCAATACCTGGAAAAGCGCATTGGCCGAAGCCGCATTTATGACCGGACTGGAACGAAATGCCGATGTGGTGCACCTTGCTTCGTACGCGCCGCTTTTCGGAAATGTAAATGCATGGCAGTGGCGCCCCGATATGATATGGTTTGATAACCAAAATGTCGTCGCAACTCCGAATTATTACGTACAAAAAATGTTCTCGACCAATGCAGGAACCGATGTCGTTTCTGCTTTGGTTGACGGCAAACCGCTGACTGGCCAGGATAGTTTGTATGCAAGCGCAATTGTTGATTCAAAAACTTCGGAACTGGTGGTAAAAATGGTGAATGTTGGAAAAAAACCTGCAAGCCTGAATCTGTCTTTGGAAGGGCGTAAAATCTCGGCAAGCGAAATCAGTCTTCAGGTATTAACAAATGAAGATTTGACTGTATTTAATCACATTGGAAAGCCTGAATTGGTCGCTCCGGTTGAAAGAAAGCTGAAAATTTCAGGAAAGAAAATAGTTTTTAATTTGGATGCTAATTCGTTGACTGTTGCAAGGATTCCGCTGAAGAAATAGGAAATCTTGTATTCGTTAAAAAAGGTCTTTTCTGACAGAATCAATTCTGCCGAAAAGACCTTTTTTAATTTTACGATTTTCTGTAGTTCGTTTTTCAATTTACAATTCTTACCTTTCGGCGTTAAATGATTTAATTTGAAAAACCAACTAATAAAATTTATTCATGACAAAACACAATGAAGCTTCGCGGAGGTTGTTTTTGAAACAAGCTGCTGCCTTATCATCCATGATGGTATTTCCTACCATTCTTACCAAAGCAATGTCGGGCGTTTCTGCCCCAACTGCCGGGTTAGCCGCAGCAAACGAACGTGTAAACCTAGCCTGTATCGGTATTGGAAACCAGGGAGGATCGGATATTAATTCGATGTACAATACCGGATTGTGCAATATCGTTGCACTTTGCGACACCGACATGGGCGCACCGCATACTTTGAAAGCACTCGAAAAATTTCCGGATGTGCCACGTTTTCAGGATTTCAGGAAAATGTTTGATAAAATGGCCAATCAGATCGATGCTGTTTTGGTAGGAGTTCCCGATCATTCACATTTCCCGATCAGCATGTTGGCCATGTCGCTTGGGAAACCTGTATATGTTGAAAAACCAATGGGCCGAACTTTCAATGAAGTTGAACTGATGATAAAAGCTGCCGATAAATACAAGGTAGTTACCCAAATGGGAAATCAGGGACACTCGGAAGGTAATTACTTTCAGTTTAAAGCCTGGACTGAAGCTGGAATTATTAAAGATGTAACTGCGATTACTGCACACATGAACTCTGCACGCCGCTGGCACGGATGGGATACGAAAATGACCAAATTTCCAAATGCCGAACCAATTCCTGAAACATTGGATTGGGATACCTGGCATTCGGCTGTAAAAGAGCACGATTACAACAAAGACTTTATCAACGGACAATGGCGCTGCTGGTACGATTTCGGCATGGGCGCTTTGGGCGACTGGGGAGCTCACATTATCGATACTGCTCACCAATTCCTGAATCTGGGCTTGCCTTACGAAGTTGATCCGGTGAAACTCGAAGGTCACAATCCGTTCTTTTTCCCGATGTCGTCAACGCTGTCGTTTAAATTTCCGAAACGTGGCAACATGCCTCCGCTTGAAATCATGTGGCACGATGGCGTAAACAATGTTCCACAAGTTCCTGAAGGATTTGGTACTTCTGAACTCGATCCGAATATTCCACCGACAAGCGTAGGCAAAATACAACCTGCCAAACTGAATCCCGGCAAGGAAATATACAGCAAGGACCTTATTTTCAAAGGCGGATCGCATGGTACCACCCTGTCTATTATTCCTGCTGAAAAGGCCAAAGAAATGGAATCGAAATTGCCTGAAGTGCCCAAGAGTCCGTCGAACCATTATGCGAACTTTCTGAAGGCAGTGAAAGGCGAAGAGAAAACCCGCTCATCATTTGAAATTGCCGGTCCTTTGAGTCAGGTTTTCAACCTGGGAGTTTTGGCACAGCAACTGAATACCAAAATTGTATTCGACCGTGAAAAGAAACAGATTACCAACAATAAACTGGCGAATCAGATGTTGGTTGGAGCTCCGCCACGCAAAGGTTGGGAGCAGTATTACAAAATGTAATTTGCTTTGTTAAACCATAAAAAAAGTCCGGAGCATAACGCTTCGGACTTTTTTATGAATTTTATATCATCAGACCTGCTTTTCGAAATTCATCCTTTAAAGCCGGTAAGTTTGGTTTTTGGTTATAAAGCTCAGAGGTTAATCTTCGAATATTTTCTTCCATCCCTTCTATTTTCTTCGCTTTTTTAAGCATCGATGCAATCTCGCTGTAAGTCCCTCTCGAACGTAAATTTGTCATTTTATGAACAATGTCTTTTTTGATCATCTCCCATGCAATGAGTGGACGTTCAGCAAATAAATATTGAACAGCTTTGTCGAAATTGATAGAATAATAAGAATTCAGTTCTTTGAAATACGTGTTATTTATCAACTCAACAATCTTGTCATACAATTTTTCGTGTGCGTAAAACTTTGCCTTTGTATCATTGTTTCCCAAGGATTCGATAAATGGAACAATATCTTCAGGTGTGATTTGTCGTTTTAACTTTTCAAAACTGTCAACATCTCCTTTGTGGCTTGCATTTTTTTTCAATAACCCTACATGAAATGGGGTTCCAACAATTACTTTATCCAGTAGATACTCTAACGCCTGTAAGTAAAACTTTCCATATAAACCGAGAGCAGATTTCTCAAATTTGTTGCTTTCGTTGCTGTGATAATAATCCATTAATTCCTTTGAAGTCTCAAAATCCTGCAAAAAACAGGATTCAAGGCTCTCAATCCAAATCTTTTTGTCGCCAATAAGTTTGGTTACCTTGTTTAATAAATTCGGAACTGCATTTAACCCGACATTAAATTTTTGTTTAGCTTCCCAGACAATCATGGCCTGGGTTTTATCTTTAACAACCGCAATTAGAATGTCCGAAATAAATTGAAGATATTCATTTTCATCTTTATAATACTGGTTGTTAAAATGGAAGGCCAACGCTGTTGCATTTTTGTAATCAATTGGATTAAATGTCCGGTTTGCCAAATTCTGCTGGTTTCCTTTGATGATTTTTTTTGTTTCGTCAATAAAAAAATCGTTGGCCGGATCGCCCAGATTAGAGTATGGGTCGTTTATTTCAGCGCAGGAAATACCATGAAAAATAGCAGTAAAATCGCGTATTATATCCAACAGGTTTCCCGTTTGCAAAACCATTTTCAGGTTAAAGTCAAAATCTTCAAAAACCTCGGTAGCCTCATCCTCAGCTACAATTTGGGCAACTTCATAATCAGGGACATAATGATCAGAACCTTTCCAGCGATCCCAATCAGTTTCCTCAAAATCGAGTTCTTCCAGAATTTCGGTAATACCTTCGGCCTTGTCAATAATAGCGATTATTGTTTCTTCAGGTAAAAATTGCAATTCGGTATTTAAGCGTAGTTTCTCGTAGTTGTCTTCAAAATGTCTGATGAAATCGGATCTGAGCGTTTGGTTATTTTCCAGAAGATGAAAAAGGTAATCGTTCTTTTCATCATCTGTGAGGTTTTGAAATAAGTTGTTAAATAATTGCATGGTGATAATTCTTTATTCTTTGCCAGAAGAATTACCTATCAGTTGCATTTTTCCTGAACTTTCAATCGCTTTCATGGCGATATCTTTCACGCTGATTTCGGCGGTCGTTGCTTTTTTCGAAGCTTCGTTCACCAAAGCTTCCATGTCTTTGATCTTGCTTTTCAGTGTTTCGATGGTCTGTTCTTTAAGTTTAAGCTCGCCTTCAGTTTGTTTTGCATTAAGTTCTTTTTCAAACCTGAATTCGGATTGAAGTTTTTCGGTAGCCAATTTGACAGCCGTAGCCACTGCCTTTTCAATTTCGGCAGGGAAAGCCGCATTTTTTGTTCTCAATTCTTTCAGCTCGTTTTCGGCAGCAACAACCTGGGCTTCGCGTTGGGCAATTTCCAGGTCAAATGTTTTTTTCTTTTCGGCCAATTCTTTTTCCTGACTTGCTTTTTTTTCTTCGTAAAGGTCGTTGTCCTTTTTTCTTGTCAGCTTAAGCGCATAAGCATATTCCTCCTCTTCGCGTTTCCGTTCTTTTTCGGTCTTTTCTTTCTGTTCCTTTTGTTGATCTGCCCATTTTAACTGTTCAGTTTTCCAGATTTCTTTTTGGGCTTTCAGCGAAGTTTCGAACGCTTCATTTTCGTTCCTGATTTTTTCTTCAGAACTAAGCTTGTCTGCTTTCATTTTTTCCTCGAATGCAGCGCGCTTTTCTGTCATTTCGGCTTCAAACTGGGTTTTTCGCTCTTTCTGTGCCTGAAGCATGGCTGCCAGCGAATCAGCATTGGCGGTAACCTGATAAAGTTCTTCCAGATTTTGTTTTTCAAGCCGCATAGCCATCTGGATGTCTTCCAGTTTCTTATATTCTGAGCTCAGCTGCTCGCTCAGCTTATCCAGTTCTTTGGCAACATTTAGTTTGAGTGTGGTGATGCCCGTTACAATTCCTTCGTTGGTGTTGTCCGAAGCTTTTTTAATGACTTCCTGTTGCCGTTTTTCTTCCTGCACCTGTTTGGGTTCAGAAGTTTTTTGAGCTTGAATTTTTTTCAAAACATCCTCGTATGCTGAGAGGATTTCATTTTTGGTGTTTTTTAAACTCATTTCGGGTTCCATATTGTTGCTGTTTTAGATTGTTTAGAAAAATTTGAAGTCATTATTTTATCTGTTATTATGAACAAAATGAACAACTTGAGTCAGAAATGCCGGTAGCACTAAATCACCTCAATTCCTTTGTTTGCAAGTAATTCGAGGCTTAATTCCCGAAGTTTGTATTTCTGGATTTTCCCGCTGGCAGTCATTGGGAATTCGTCGACGAAGAAAATATACTGCGGAATTTTATACCGCGCAATTTTACCCCGGCAAAATTCCTGAACGGCTTCTTCTGTTAATTCCTGACCTGCTTTGAGTTTGATAAAAGCGCCAACCTGTTCGCCGTATTTTTTGCTCGGAACGCCCACAACTTCAACGGCTTCCACTTCAGGCATGTTGTAAATAAAGTTTTCAATTTCACGGGGATAGATATTTTCTCCGCCACGGATAATCATGTCTTTTATGCGACCGGTGATGCGGTAGAATCCATCGGTTGTCTTTACTGCAATATCGCCCGAATGCAACCAGCCGTCTTTGTCGATTACCCTGGCCGTTGCCTCCGGATTTTTGTAATAGCCTTTCATCAGGTTATAACCACGGCAGCAAATTTCTCCCTGTTCGCCAACCGGACACTCCACTCCCGTTTCAGGATTTACTATTTTAACTTCCACATTAGGGAATTCAAAACCAACTGTGGTTGCCCGAACTTCAGGAGAATTATGGGTTCTGGTGGCAGTCATTCCCGGCGAAGTTTCGGTTAAGCCATAAACGATGATAACGTCCTTCATATTCATCTTTTGCATCACCTGGTTCATGGTTTCGATGGGGCAGAGGGAGCCGGCCATGATTCCTGTACGCAGCGAACTGATATCGAACATGCTGAACATCGGGTGGTTCAATTCAGCAATAAACATGGTTGGTACTCCGTGCAGAGCGGTACATTTTTCTTTTTCTACGGAAGCCAATACCATCAGCGGATCGAAATTTTCGACCATTACCATTGTCGCCCCGTGCGTAATTACAGCACAAAGTGCCAGTACGCAGCCGAAACAATGAAACAAAGGAACGCAAACCAGCAACCGTTCCTTGTGGGTGAATTTCATACATTCGCCGGCAGCAAATCCGTTGTTTAAGATGTTGTGGTGGGTCAGCATCACGCCTTTGGGGAAGCCCGTAGTTCCTGAAGTATATTGCATACCCACAACATCGTGGCAGGTAATGTTTTCTTTGATCTGCTCCAGCTCAAAATCGTCGATATGGCTTCCGAGTAACATGAGTTCGGAAGTGTTGTACATTCCGCGGTGCTTTTGCGGCCCAATGAAAATTACATTTTTAAGTTCAGGTAATTTTTCACTTTTCAGGTTGCCACGCTGACTGTTTTTCAATTCAGGAACAAGGTCGAAAATCATGTTCACATAATCGCTGTCGCGGAATCCGTCCACCAGGCAAAGGGTGTGAATGTCGGCATCCTTGAGCAGATACTCCAACTCTGTGGATTTATAGCTGGTATTGATGGTAACCAGTATTGCGCCGATCTTGGCAGTGGCAAACATAAAGGTGAGCCAATCGGGCACATTGTTTGCCCAGATTCCTACTTTATCTTCAGGCATTACCCCTATGTACAACAAACCTTTTGCAAGCTGGTCAACCCGTTCGTTAAACTGTGAATAAGTAAAACGTAAATTCCGGTCGGTATAAACAATGAATTCCCTGTCGGGAGCTTCAATGGCATATTTTTCAAGTAATTCGCCCAGCGTATAATCAAGTAGTTGCATGAAATAAGGTTTTCAGGAATGAAGATTAAAATGGAGCATAAACGACGGCCAGGATTCTGGCTGACTGGTTGTTTCCGGCATGTACATTGTGCAGTACAATTGAATCAAGATAAATGCTGTCGCCTTTTGCAAGCTTGTAAATTTCTTTTCCGTAGTTGATTTCAATTGCACCTTCGAGAACATAAATAAATTCTTCGCCTTCGTGCGATGAAAGCATATAGTCTGATTGAAGACCGGGCTCAATGTCAATAATAAATGGTTCCATATTTCTTCCGGCTTTATCGAATGCCAATGAGAAGAAATTCAGGTGTTCACGTGACTCGCTTGCCTGTGAGGTAAACCGAACTCCTTTTTGGTATTCGCCTGAACGCACTACCACCGGGCCGAATGCATTGCTGTCGTCGAGAAAAGTGCCAAGGCGAACACCCAACGCACGGGCAATTTTAATCAGTGGAGCCAACGACGGAATATTTCTTTCCTGTTCAATCATTTGAACCATTGCGATTTCCATTCCACTCCGTTCCGCCAGCTCTTCAAGGCTGACCTTTTTCATTTCCCGAATCTGTTTGATTTTTTCACCAACGGTTTTTTGAAC
>CAMDGL010000046.1 GCA_945897845.1 Chitinophaga pinensis
GAAAGCCTTTCAATTATTGGCAGCAACTCCATCTCGACTGCCGGAGATTTATACGTGGTACACATCAACTCAATTGCAAAAGAAAACAACAAGCAAAACAAACGCGCTTTCGATTTTATCATGGCATTTTGTTTGCTGATTTTTTCTCCGTTTATATTTTGGTTCCCGCATTCTAAAACAGGTTTCTTCCGGAGTATTTTAGATGTTTTCGCCGGAAAAAAAAGCTGGGTTGGATACTGTGCCGGAAATCAAGATCATTTGCCTCCGATAAAAAAAGGCATCCTCTCCCCTGCTTCCCTTTTTCCTGAAACCATTCAGGAGAAAAAGAAGGATGAACTGAACATCGTTTACGCAAAGGATTACCGGCTGATGAACGATCTGGAAATCGTTCTGAAAGCCTGGAGAAATATCGGAAAAATATGACCCATCACAAACTTGAATTTGGCAAAATTCGTTTCAGGGCATTGGAGCCCGACGACATCGACTTGTTGTACGAATGGGAAAACGATGCTGAAATCTGGGAAGTGAGCAACACTTACGAGCCGTTTTCAAAATACGTGTTGGCCAAATACATCAAGGAATCGCAGCGCGACATATACGAAAGCAAGCAGGTACGCATGATAATTGAAACACTCGACGGCAAGGCTGTCGGCGCCATCGACCTGTTCGATTTTGATCCTTTCCATTTCAGGGCCGGTGTCGGCATTCTGATTCACGATGAAAAGGACCGAAAGATGGGATATGCCAACGATGCACTTCAACTGCTTTGCAGCTATGCCTCCAATTACCTCCGTTTGCACCAGTTATTTGCCAATATTACAGTTGATAATCTGGCAAGTATTCAATTGTTCAAAAACAACGGATTTGAACTTTCCGGCACAAAAAAAGACTGGCGCCGCACCTTGGATGGCTGGAAAACGGAACTTTTTTTTCAAAAGGTTTTGTGATCTACAGGGACGGAATAAATTCCATCCCTACAACATTAACCGAGCCTACGGCTCTGCGATGCCTGTACCGTAGGAACAGTTCATATAATAGCCATGAATGAGAACAAAGAAATTGAGTCCTTTAGGAACCAAAAATGTTGCAACACCGGTTTTTTATCCAATGGTTTTTGTTTTGGAAAGGTCTTAAACAATTGTCACCTGCATTTCTCTGAAACCCACAAAACGATTAATTCCTGAAGCATTTGTAGTTTCTTCATCTTATTCTTTTATTCCGATCATCTGAAGTGCCAGATTTCTAAACTCCTGTGCAATATTGATTGACAATTCTAATTCTTCCTTTGTCAAATAAACGTTTTTATTCGGATATCTTATCTGAACACTAAACCCATTTAACAAGATAGCCTTGTCATATGTATCTTCCGAAAAAGCCATCTTTTGGGATAACAAATCAAGCAGGAAAACTAAATTATGGGTGCGTTGAAAATCAATCCCAGAATAGACAAGCATAGCTTTTAAGTATTTTTCGGTTGCTTGCTGACAATGAAATGCAATGGTATCAAAATATTCGGGAATATGAAGAAAAATCAATTTAGCGGAACCCAGATCATGGTCAGCTTTATCAATCCACTCCCTAATCAATTCACTATCTGCGTTCATAAAGAATTTTTGATGTTTTAATGGCACTACTAATAAAGGAATATTTTTCCTTTTGCTCTTGTTCAAATTCTTTATTGGTATAAACAAGTATATCCATCGGAACCAATGAACCTATCAAAAATTTTTGAATGTCAAAACTTCTTCTATGAGGAGGCAATTCTGTATCCTGAATGATTAAAAGATCCAAATCGCTATCATTATTTGGGGTACCTGCAGCATAAGAACCAAATAAAATAATTTTATCAGGATTGAATTTAGTGGCAATCCTATTAACAATATCAAATATTTTTGCAGTTTCAATCATACCTTAAATCAAATCAAACGCAAGTTACTATTTTTTCTTTCTGGTCAAATCCAGCAATCCATTAATAATTGTCAGAGGATGGGCGGGGTTTCCCGGAATGTAAAGATCGACCATATATTTGTCCAAAAAACTGCGGTTCAGTGCTGAACTTCCGGCATGAATTCCTCCGCTAATGGCGTCGGTTCCGACCAAAACGATTATTTTGGGTTCGGGGACCGCATCGTAACAAATCTGTAAAGCTTCGGCCATGTTTTCGGTAATCGGTCCGGTAATAACAATTCCATCGGCATGGCGGGGCGATGCCACAAATTCAATTCCATAACGGCCCATGTCGAACTGCACATTGTTTGAAGCATTCAGTTCCCACTCGCAACTGTTATCGCCTCCGGCACTCACCTGCCGCAGCTTTAATGAACTTCCAAACACGCTGTGTATTTCTTTTCTGACAGTTTCAGGATTCACTTCAACCAGCCTGTCTTCGCCTTCTTTAACGATGAGCCGTGCACGTTCGTTGGTCGATATTTTGTATTCGCTGGTAAATCTGATTTTGCCGGGAAAGCGTTTGGCACATTCGCCACAGAAAGTACATTTGCCCATATCGATGCTCACCGGGTTGGCTGAAATGGCATCCACAGGACACAAACCGATCAGTTCAGTTTCATTCACCTTTTCAGTGCTAATTACCGGACGCCCCCTGAAAATACCGGGAACTTTTGTTGTCGCAGTATTCCGAATATATTGTTTCCCCTGATGATAGACTATCTTAATATTATCTAACATGTGTGTCGCTTTATTAATTATATCTAATGAAACTACATTTTTAAAGATCTTTCACTTCCGTCCGTAAAAAGGTTTTACCTTGAATAACAATCTTGCGCGGACGGTTTTCATTTTTCACCTTTTCAACCGTTGGCTGAAGCCAACGGCAAAGGATATCGTTCTAATCATTCTCCCCTTTATATTCATTATCTACTCCGAAGAAACAGTCGGTATCCCTAAACCAGAATCCCCAAGGCTTTTCCCCGTCGGGGAAACGGGAAGGGGGCTTCTTTCTCATAAATCGTGGCCTGAATACGACAAGCTAAAACTCTTGTTACAAATCGGGAAATCGGAAATTTCGTTGTTGCGCACAGCCAGCGCCAATGCCAGCCAATTGTGAAATGACGGATCTTTTATTTTATACTGAATCAATTCTCCGGAATTGTCGGTTATTGCACAATGGCAAATCTCGCCCCGCCAACCTTCAACCAATGAAATCGCGAAAGAATTGGGTTCCGGACTGCCAAGCTCCGGTTCTTGTTCAATGTATTCCGGAACATTTGCAATCATATCGCGGATGTATTGCATCGACTGCATCACTTCCTGCCTGCGTATTTGCACGCGTGAATAAACATCGCCATGATGTTTGAGAATTGGTTCGTGGGTGATTTCAGGATAAAGGCTGTATGGATGCGATGAACGGATATCGCGCCTCAATCCGCTCATGCGGGCAGCCATTCCAACCGTTCCGATCGACAAAACATCGTCGTACGAAACCACGCCAGTCCGTTCAAATCGAGAAAGGGCGCTTGGCAACTGAAACAATTGCTTGTTCATTTCCACAAAATCGGGCTCGTAGGCATCCAATACCTCCGTGAGCCGATTTGCCAATTCCGGAGTAAATGGAAACTGGTTGCGTCCCGGCCTGATCAATCCTTTCGACAACCGGTTTCCACCCCATTCCTGCATGAAATTGATCAGAGGAGTCCTCAAACGACCCAGAACAGAATTCCCCAACTGATAGGCTATGTCGGCACAAACTGCGCTCAAATCGCCGGTATGATTGGCCATCCGCTCCATCTCCAAAGCGAGCGTACGCGAAAATTCAATATCGCGCGATGTTTGAATTCCGCAAAGGCTTTCCCAAACATGTGAAAAAGTGGTGGTATGCCCAACAACCGTATCGCCGGCAATTGATTCGGCAAGCGTTGAGCGCTGAAGCAGATTTTTCTTATCCAGAAATTGCTGCTCTATTCCACGGTGCTGGTATCCCAGTTGAATTTCGAGATGCAGAATTTGTTCACCGTTGCAAATAAACCTGAAATGTCCGGGTTCAATAATTCCGGCATGGATCGGGCCAACAGCCACTTCGTGAAGTTCATCGCTGTCGATGGAATAAAACGGGTAGTTGGCAATGGTTTTTGACTGATCGAACCGGTTTTTTGCATACCTGACGGGTTTTAACCACGGATGATCTTTGTAGCCAATCCCAAAGTTTTCATGAATTTCACGCTCAAATTTTTCGAAGCAAAAATGTCGTGCAGTAAATGAATCAAGCGTATCCGATGGATTCACCAAACATGACGATACATGTATATTGTGCGTATTGTCGTCAGCAATACAACAAATTAGTTTTATATGATTTTGAACCGGATATCCAAAATAGTTTACACAATGCCTTTCAGGAGAACTGATAATAAATCCAGCATTCATTTCCAGAAACGTCGCATAGTTTACCTCAGGAATGTCGGCCACCGGAATGGTCTGATTGTTTAATATCGTTGTAAAGTTTTCCATTTTCTAATTTTGTAACAACATGACGCTTTCCTTAATCAAATCAACAAATATTGTCGGAGGATTTAGCCCCAGCCAAACAGCGGCAAACAGCAATACATATTGGGTAAGTGATTCCCACGGACTTATTTTGGGAACATGACTATCATCAAAACCTTCAACCGGAGTAAACAGAATCTTGAAAATATTTTTAGCGAATGCCCAGATAATGATCGTCAGGAGTAAAAGTACCAGCAACAACACAAATATATACTGACCTTCGAACAGCGCTCTGAAAATCAGGAATTCGCTCACGAATAATCCTGAAGGCGGCATTGCAGTTGCGCTGATAAATGCGATCAGCAATACAATTGCGCCCGTTGGATTGTATTTGAAATAGTTGCCTACGTATGCAACACTTTTACTTTGAAAAACCCGGTACAACTGATTGAACTGGAAGAACAGGCTCGACTTAACCAAAGCATGTAGAATAAGGTGCAGAATAGCTGCATAATAGCCGATTCCTCCGGCAGCGATTCCCAGCATTACCAAACCCATGTGTTCGATGCTGGAATAGGCAAACATGCGTTTGATGTTTACAACCTTTGTCATGTAAACAGTGGCTACGAATATGGAGAGTATTGCCGAAACAAAAATTACAATATTGGCCCAGTGATGCAAAGGTGTTAGGGCAATAACAGTATATAACCTAAAAATACCGATAAAACCCATGTTCATTAAAGCGCTCGACAACAATGCGCCGGCAGGAGCAGGAGCTTTGTCCTTGGCATCCACCCCGGCGGTGTACATGGGAACAAGGCCGAGCTTCGCGGTAAATCCGGTGAAAATAAACAGGAAAGCAAGCCTAAGCCAGAATGGATTTAACTGATCGCTTTTCGCCATTAAGTTGGCATAGGATAAATCGCTGGAACCGGTTCCCGAAAGCGAAAGACTTAGAAACAGAATGCCAATAAATACGAATGTGATACTGATGGCACAAATGAACACATATTTCCAGGTGCCTTCGAGTGCCAGCTTGTTTCGGTGATGGTATATCAGCGCAGAAGCGCTAAGGGTAGTTAATTCAGTAAAAATCCATACAACGGCAATGTGATTGGCCAGATAAGCAGCACCGATTGAGGTAATCAGCAGAACTATTGCAGCAAAATATACGCTTCTGGATTGGGGCGATTCGTCGTGGCGATTGATATACAAATAACTGTGAAACAATGCCGGAAGTCCAACGATAGTTAAAGTTATCAGGAATAAAAGGCCCAACGAATCTGAGGTAAAATACTCCAGTTCAGTATTTCTGAAGTTTGAGCACTGGTAGATTGTAAATATGGATTGTAGTATGCCAAATAGGATTAGCAATACATTGTTGATGATTCTATTTCGATTTGCATAAATCAAAATGACCAAAAGAATGGCTCCTGCCAGATAAATTCCTGTCATGTAATTGTATTTTAGTAATCTTTCAAATTGCTTAACTGGTCAACATCGACATCTTTGAAAACGTCGCCAATTTTATTCAGAAATATTCCCAGAATCAAAACGCTCGCAAAAATATCAAGCATGATACCAAGGTTTACGAGCATGGGCATTTCGTTTCCAACTGCCAGTGACAATACAAAAACCCCGTTTTCAATGATCAGGTAACCCATAACATGTGTGATTATTTTCTTGCGTGAAGCGATGAAATACAAACCGGTGAACAGCGTTGAAAGCGCTACAATGAAAAATATCTTGTCCAGATTATCATCTTTTACCGAATTAGCCAGCAATATGGTTACAACAATAATGATGGTCGTGATTACGAGTGACAGGAAATTGGGAATGTATGGTTCGGCTTCGCGGGTGATGTTGTTCCGTTTGATGAGATGATCTAAAAACAAGGGAACAGCGATTGCTTTGAAAACAATGGTTTCAAGCAAAATGAGCACCAGGTTTAAAGTATTGATTTCCTGCAACTGCATAAAAGTTACCCCAAAAAGTATAAATCCCTGAAGCGCCAAAACCTTCACATACGTGATGATCCGGTTTGCGATGGAAACATACAAAAGGGTGATAATGAAAACTATTAAAAATACGTCAATCATTTTCGTAAGTATTAAACAAATTTTCCCAGGACAAGCAATACGCCTAAAAAGATCAGCAAACTGACCGATGAAAGTGCAAAAATAAACTGCGGGTTATGGCTCATCCTGTAACGGGCCATGAACGATTCAATGATCCCGACTGAAACAGCAAAGGCAAACTGTATGAAGAAAAACGCCGGAATGGCATACAATAAAGAAAGTTCGCCAATGTATAAATTGGCAATGAGGGTTCCGTACATTGCGAATTTCAGGTAACCGGTAGAAAGGATCAATCCCAAATCGAAGCCGCTGTTGTCGAGTATCATTACTTCGTGAACCATGGTCAGTTCAAGGTGCGTTTTTGGATCATCGATTGGCATCCGGCTATTTTCTATCATCGCGATCATTACCAGAACAAAAGTGGCCATAATTCCCAGCGCATAAGTAATGTACGATCCCAAATGCAAAGTCGAGAAGATTTCGAAGAACGAAGTGTGGCCTGTGAGCAAAGCAAACGAGCCCATCAAAATAAAAAATGCAGGTTCGGCGAACATCGAATACAATGCTTCTCGGCTTGCGCCCATGCCTTCGAAACTGCTTCCGGTATCCATAGCCGAAATAATGCTGAAGAATTTGCCCAGCGCCAATACGTAGGCAAAAAAGATGAAGTCGCCATCGAAACTTATAATTCCTTTGGTAGAGCCAAACGGAACCACCAAAATCGCCATCACTACCGATGAAAAATAGATTACCGGGGCAATCTGGAATACAAAGCTGGTAGTTTCGCTGTAAACCGAACCTTTTTTAAATAGCCTCCACACATCTTTGACAGGCTGAAAGATGCCTGGTCCTTTCCTTCCTGACGAAATACTTTTTGTCCGAATGATAATTCCGGTGAAGAAAAAGCTTGCGATAAGTATGAGTACCAAACTTAGCATATTATAAATGGTTTAAGAATTGTAAAATTATTAAAAAACTATCGATTAAAACCGGGATAACTATTACTGAAGCAATGAAAATGATGCCATAAAGAATGTACCGCTGCAAGCGGCCATTCTGTAAAAACACAAACCATTCCCTTATTGCTGCTACCTTTTTTAATGGGATATCTATTAAAATCCGTTCAATATTGTCGTAGGGATGTGTCTTATAATGCTTTTTCGAAGGGAAAATTCCGGTGATTTCAGTTTCATCTTTTTCAATAAAAAGCACTGGTTTGGCAAGCTTGGTGTAGGTTCGCACAAATGAATTAGCGGTATATTGTATTTTGGAGTTTGGCTGGCAATAACCACAACCCCATGTTGGAGCAATTGCTATCACTTTTGACCGGTTCACCAATTTACGGATTCCCCAAACGGCTAAAATAAACAGAATAAATCCGGCACTCACCCAATTGATTTTCTGAAGTGAATCGAGTGTCCCCATCTGAGGCAGATTTGGATTAAAAACGATGTCGCTTGTGAAAAGCGCTACTGGCTTTATTAACAGATTTAAAAATACGGATGGAAACAGTCCGATAACTATCATTAATGCCCCAGCCATGTACATTGGAAACAATTGCCAGAAACTCATCTCAGATTCGCTCTCTGAGCTTGTCGAAGGGCTGCGATTGGTTCCTAAAAACACAATGCTGAATGCTTTGGTAAAACAGAAAATGGCCAATCCGCCAATCGCCACCAGTCCGAGTATTGAAAACGTAATAATGATAAGTGAAATCAGATCTGCAGAAAATAGCCAGTCGTAGATTCCTCCGTAGATTAAAAATTCAGAAATAAACCCATTTAATGGAGGCAGACCACAAATAGCCAGTGCACCAATCAGAAATAGAAAAGCTGTATGCGGCATTTTTTTGATTAGACCGCCCAACCGTTCAACATTCATCGTATGTGCTGACTGATAAACGTTTCCGGCACTGTAAAACAACAATGATTTAAACAGCGAATGGTTGAGCGTATGCAAAAGCGCTCCCATAAATCCCAGGGTTGCCATCAGTTCATTGCCGGTTCCCAGACCAATGCACCCGATGCCAATACCGATGCCGATGATGCCAATGTTTTCGATGCTGTGGTAAGCAAGTAATTTTTTCAGGTTATGCTGAATGATGGCAAGTGCAACTCCGTAAACTCCAGAAATTATGGAAATGAACAGAATGATGTAACCGATGGTTGCGTAATCTGCATTGATCAGCAAAACCATCCGGAGAATTCCATAAATGCCAATCTTTATCACAACGCCCGACATAATACCCGATACATGAGAAGGTGCAACCGGATGGGCATGAGGGAGCCAGGTATGAAAAGGCACGAACCCGGCTTTTATCCCAAATCCGATAAAAAAGCTCAGGAAAAGAACCGTTCCTGCCATTGCCGGTTGCTGATGGGAGAATTCGGCGATGGCATTAAAATCATAGCTACCAGTTTTAACTGCCACAAAGATAAATCCGAGCATTAAAAACAGGATTGAAACATGCGATTGTATCAGGTAATTGATGCCTGCCTTTAAAGTGTCCGCTTTGTAACTTTCAAAAATGACTACTATAAATGCAGATAATGCCATCGCTTCCCAACTTATCAGGAACACCATTGCATTTTGAACCGAACAAATCAAAATCAGGGAAATATGCAGTAAATTATACGACAGCCAATGCATGGTCAGATTGGTTCTTTGTTTAGCGTATGGCTTCATGTAACTCTTACCATATATGACACCGGTTATCATCGTAAAATTAATGACGAGGATAAACCAGGCAGATAAAGCGTCAATTTTCAGGGAAACCTCACCAAAAGGAATTGTTCCGGCCAACAAAATCTGAAATTCATTGCCTACCAAAGCGGTCATTGCAATAATACTGCTGAACAAACTGGTAACTACAACCATTGTAACCGCAACCATCCCTTTCGCTGTTGATTTAACGAACAAAAGAGCTGTGATAGCTGATAATAATATGGCTAAATACAAGTATATCAATGCAGTAAATTAAACACTGTTCCAATAAATACAATCAATATAAATACGATACCATAGAGGACATAGGCCTGAATCCGCCCATTCTGGAAAAACTTAAACAAATCGATAAATAAACCGAGGTATTTAATTGCGGGATTTATCAGCCAATGCTCCCAAAAGTCAAGATAGGAAGATGAATATTTTCTGCTAACAGGAAATATCTCATTGTTTTTCAATTCGTTAAAATTCTTTTTTTCGATCAGCACAAAGTTAAAAAGCTTGCTCAAAGGTTTTGTAAACGACTTTCCGGAGTATTGCATGCGGCTTGTTGGAGCAGTATATCCACATCCCCAGGTTGAATTGTAAGTGATTTCGCGTTTCCGTGTAATCGCTCTCCGGATAAAAAACAAAAGTCCAATTCCTGCAAAAAACAGAAATGAATACAAACTAATGTGCTGTAAAACTAATGAGTAACGGAGAAAGTCAATGTTTTCGACTTCCATGTTGACATTAAAAACTCCGTTAAGAATAGTCAGAATAACATCTATGAAATAGCCTGAAAAGAAAGCTATGGAAAGCATAACCAGCACAATCAGGTATTGCGGAACCAACATGATGTTTGAGACTTCGCGGGGCTCATGATGCAATTCAGTTCTTGCCGAACCCAGAAAAATTGTTCCAAATGTTTTGGTAAAAGCAAATACAGAAATGCCGCCAATAATACTCATTCCGGCAACTGAAACTACCATCAGGGTGGTTTGTGCTATGTCAACAGATTGTATTCCGGCAAGTAATCCGCTATAAATAAGAAATTCAGAAATGAACCCATTGAAAGGGGGAATTCCGCCAATTGCCAAAGCTCCAATCAGGAACAACAAAGCTGTCTGTGGCATTTTTTTTATCAGTCCGCCCAACTGGTTCATGTCGCGGGTATGTGTTTGCTGATAAACTGAACCTGCAGAATAGAAAAGCAACGATTTAAACAGCGAATGATTCAGCACATGTAAAAGAGCGCCACCAAAGCCAAGAAAAATTAAAACATTTTGACCTCTTCCCAAACCAATCAATCCCACACCGATGCCAATGCCGATAATTCCGATATTTTCGATGGTGCAATAAGCCAGCATTTTCTTGAAATCACGGTGAACAGCGGCATTCATGATTCCGAACAAACCGGTTAAAACAGAAAAGGTTAAAACGATTTCTCCCAATAAAATATAATCGGCTTTTAAAAAGGTAATAACTCTGAAAATTCCATAAATACCCATCTTGACAATCACTCCTGACATAATTCCTGAAACATGCGAAGGCGCTGCCGGATGGGCATGAGGCAACCACGAATGCAAACCCATGAACCCGGCTTTCAGGCCAAAACCGAGAAAAAAGACAACAAACAACCAAAGATTCGCATTTGAACCAAAATAAGTGCCAATCCCTTTAAAGTCGAAAGTCCCGGTTTTAAAGTAAACCCAGATAAAAGCGACTGTCAGGAAAGCAACACTGAGGTGCATCTGAACCATGTAGTTTATACCTGCTTTAATCACTTTCGAATCGGTGTGATCGAACAAAACCAAAAACAGTGACGATAATGACATGATTTCCCAGGCAATAAGAAAAGCGATGCTATTTTGAACCATGCAGACCCACAACATTGATGATTGAAAGAGAACAAGAAGCACCCAGTGAAGTGTAATGACCGATTTTATTGGCTTGTAGGCCCGGAGATATCCAATTCCGTATAACACACCGGTAGTTACGGTCAGGTTTATGATGAGCATAAACCAGGCTGAAAGGGCATCGATCCTTAATGGAATATCGCCAATAAAAGATCCGCCGGGAATGAAGAACTCCAAACCATTTGAGCTGATCCCTTTTATTGCCAAAACACTGGTAATGAAAGAAATCAAGAGTACAACCAATGCCGATAAGTAAGGCTTTAATCTTTCTGAAATAATAACAATTCCAATTAATCCGGCGAGTAAAATACCAATGTAGATATTAAAAAGAAAACCTGAATTTTCAAGTGTTGCAAATCCTATCATACTTCGAAAGTCTGATTATGACAAAAAATAAAAATACAAAGTAAGGGCAAAAGTATGGAAATTATCCTGAGTGCCGTCCCAAATGTCGGTTTTGAACGAAAAGTTTATATTAAAACTGAATTCGACAGGCTTGAAATTGCATTGGATTGGGTAAATTTGACCTGCCAGAAACGCCGGTTTTAAATACCGTTCTTAAACTCCTTTAAGGTGATGGTTGCCAATTCATAACTTGACAGGAAGCGTTTGGCCCTGAAAAATCCGGTAGTCATTTCCTGAAGATCTTCGTGGATTGCCTCGAGTGATGTTGTGATAGTAGTACGAAATAGCGCTGCACATGGCTTACAGGAGGGTTGATTTAATTCGGTGGTCTTGTTATACGCAATTTTGAGTTCTTCAATTGCTTGTGTAAAATCTTTGTTCGACCAGTGAGTTCGCGATAAACGCATTTTTTTATTGATTAAAGCAAGATGTTCAGTACAAATCATCCCCCCGATCGGACAGCTTTCAACCTCGATAAATCCCTCTTTGTCATTAAAATACATACTCTCCTTTTGTGATATCGAAAATAGCTCCATAATCTTCCCTCTCATATCGCTTGTGCTACATTTTAATATGCACCATAAAATAACGAATAATTTTCCAGAAATTATCGCGATAATTAGAATACTTTCTAATTGGGCTGATGTGTTTTTTATCTATTCAATATATTTGGAAATCAAAGATCTTCTGCTGACCACATGGTTTTTTAATACGGAAGCCGCATTGGTAAATGATGAACTTCCGGTAAGATAGGTGTAGCCGGGTTGCTCTCCCTCAACTCCAATCGCAAAAGGAGTAATCATTGAATGGTAATTGTCAATCAGTGCATTCATAGCCGGTTCAGTAAAAACCTCCTCCCTGAACTGTTTCAGGTATGTTTTATATTTCGACATATACACTTCGTCGTCAGCAATGTACCTGATCAAAGGCCAGCTGTTGGTAACTTCGTTCATGCTGAGCGACAATCCGGTTTTACCGCCCCCGCCAGGAGCTGATCCTCCTGAAATAGTGCCTGTTATGCCGGGGCTTCCGCTCATTGCTTCATTGTGGTCCCAGGGAATCCATGTGAGCTTTTTTACTGAATGGTTGTACAGATAAAAATTATGTGCCATAACGCCATAACTGTCCCAATTCACAATCGCATTGTTCACTGCAAGGTATCTGATAAAATGATCGACATTAAAAACAGCTTCCAGATTTGTTCTCCATTGTGCTGCATCGGTTGTGCGGAGGGTGCTGTTCAATGCTGTAATAAATGACTTTACATCTGAAAAATCAGGGATTGCTGAATTGTTTTTCTTTTCAAATTCAGATTGCACGTAATTGGAAAATTTCGACTCCGGCTTGTAAATATTACCACTTTCTTCGCCAAATTGTTTTTTAATCAGATAATCTTCAGGAATCTCAACGGCAGTATAAACTCCACAATATTTTGAACCGGCGCCAAAGTCGATATATACAGTATAAAAAGCGGTTTGAGCTGCCGGAATACCTGCAAGCCTGAATATTTCAGGAGTAATCTTTTCCCTGATCAATGACTGATCCTTAAATCCGGAGGAGAAGGCAAGTTCTTTAAAACCATAAAAATGCTGGTTCGCAGTTCCTTTATATGTATCCTCAAATTTGTCAAAATTCAGTCTGAATGGCAATTTATAAATCCCCTGACTCCATGCATCCCTAAGACTTGAGTTCCCTTTTAACCTAAACCCAACATTCTTCCACGATTTGTTATTGAATTTCAATAAAACATCCACATAATCGGCCTCTGCATTTGAAAACTGTGGAACGCCACCGCCGGTTTTCAGACCAAAATCGTATCCAACCAAACTTTTCATATTGGTTCGGATGCTGGACCATTGCGATGCATTCATCGTTATTTCGATCCGGTTCACCGAGTTCTGAGGAAATACAACGGGGTAATCATGATTGGCATTTCCGTGAGAAAGGTATGTCCAGTCAGGATTGTAAATCAGCGAATCAGCAGAAACCGGATTTTCCTTCTCTTCTGGATTTACCTCGTCAGGTATATTCTTGTCTTTCGAGCATGAGCTTATGATCGCAAGAATCAGGAAAATCAGGAATATACTTCGGTAAAAGACCATATAAAAACGATTTTATTTTTATGTGTAAAACATACTTTAAACCTATAACCGTGGCAAAATGTTTTTACCCTACTTTTTACTGAAGAAAGTCCAAATCAGTCGGGCTTTACCATTGGAACAAAGCGAACGGGAATAATACTTTCCCTCCTGATACCTCTTTTGCCTTTTGTAACAACCAATAATTGCTGATAAAAAGTACCGACCGGAATTACCATTATCCCGTCAGGCTTTAATTGGTCAACCAGTGTTTGTGGAATTTCGGGAGGCGCGGCAGTAATGATAATGCAATCAAAAGGAGCTTGCTCCGGCCAGCCTTTATAGCCATCGTCGCATTTTGCAATTACATTGTTGTAGCCAAGTTTCTTCAACCTGTCAATGGCAGTGTCAGCAAGTTTTTTTACCAATTCGATCGTAAAGCAGGTATCGACCAACTGAGCCAGAACAGCCGCCTGATAACCGGAACCGGTGCCAATTTCGAGTACTTTTTCATGTCCTGTCAATTTCAGCAATTCGGTCATAATGGCCACAATATATGGCTGCGAAATGGTTTGCCCTTCGCCAATTGGCAGAGGACCGTCATCGTATGCAAATTCAGTATAACTTTCAGGAACGAATAAATGGCGCGGTGTATTTTCCATCACCCGGAGAACATTTTTATCTGTAATCCCTCTTGGAATAAGTTGGCTGCTGACCATCCGTTTCGCCTCCTTTTTCCACAGAACAGTATCAATCCTATTTTCTGAATACATTATAAATGAACTATTTTTGCTCCTTTCACCCAAATCATGTTTAGCCGATGTGCAGGAAATAAAAATCAAAATCATTGAAAAAAGAACCTTGATTCTATAAAATGAAGAAAATCCTATTTGATCATCAGTTTTCATTTTATGGAATATTTTGGATTGCAATCAATACCGTTTTATACGGAATTACCGCCAAAATGTGACCTGCACATTATTTCAGAACGTAATGGGCCAATACCTTTTGTACCTCGTACACATCCACCGATTTGTTAAACTTTTTGGTAATACTCGGCACTGCTTCGCTCGAAATCCAGATTTTAAGTTCCGCTTCCAAATCAAAAGTTCCGGCAGTCTCAATGCTGAACCTCGAAATCTGTTTGTAGTTTATCGACAGATATTCGGTTTTACTTCCGGTGATGCCTTGTTTATTGACCAGTATCATACGTTTATTGGTGAAGATGAACGTATCACGAATCAGTTTAAATCCTAAATCGATGGCTTCACCTTCGGTTAAAAGTTTTCCATAATCCCGAATTAATTCTTCCTGGCTAACAACTCCCGCGTTGCCGATTAATGCTGAAAAAAGTCCCATCGTTTTTTATTTTTATTTTGTTCGTACTACAACTGTTCCTGCAATAAAATCATGCACGGCTCTGCGTTTTTGGTTGAAGAGCATAGTGACCAATTCAATAATTATCCAGGAGAAAAACCATGGCATCAAAAACTCATCGTAATTTTTTTCAATAAGCTTGACATCGGCAAACTGAAAAAACAGAAAGATCACTGCCACAAGCGAAATAGCCATACCAACTGAATCGCGCATAAATGCCTGTCGAAAAGTTATAGATTTCGTCTCCGACTGATCTATTATTTTAACCTTTAGCGCCATCTTGCCAAGTGTTTGACCGTATTTGGCATGAAGCAGGACCGAATATGCATACGAAAGCAAGGCAGTAAAAATTATCCAGCTTATCATTCCAAGCTTATTTTCGGTTGGCAGAAGAAAATAATCCTCAATAAAACCTAAAGGTAAAAAGACAAGGCCATCAATAAAGGCTGCCCAAAAGCGTGCCCATCCGGTTTGGTATTTACTTTCCATCATTTGTTTTTTTT
>CAMDGL010000047.1 GCA_945897845.1 Chitinophaga pinensis
CAGGTAATTCAACGAATCGGGTTTGCCTCGTTAATGACCAATGCCGCCACAGCTCTTGGGTTCGCCGCATTTATCCTGATTCCGAACCAGATGTTGCGCGAATTCGGAATAATTACTTCCATCAATATCATGATTTTGTATGGTCTCACAATTATTTTGTTGCCCATCATTTTCAGCTTTCAAAAGCCACCACTTCCCCGTCACGTAAAACACCTCGATAATAATTTTTTCGGCGCAGTGCTCGATAAGATTATTTATCTGATCAGTTTCAGACGCAATATGATCTACGGTATTGCGGGCGGATTGGTACTTATTGGGATTGTGGGAGTGAGCTTGATGAAAACATCGGGTAAAATTGTGGATGATTTCAGAGATGATGATCCAATTTACCTTGATTTGAAATTTTTTGAGCGGAATTTCGGTGGTGTGATGCCTTTCGAAATCTCTATCGATACCAAAAAGAAAAATGGGGTGATGAATTATTTAAATATTCAGAAGATTGATCAGATGCAAAAAATGGTTAACCAGTATCCTGAATTTTCAAAACCGCTTTCGCTGATTGAAGTATTCAAATTCGCACGACAGTCATATTATGGAGGCGATTCTAGCAAGTATTCGCTGCCAAGTTCAATGGAAAAGAACTTTATACTGGGTTATATTCCTCAAAATATTCAAGGTGCTGGTACTAGTTTGCTTAAATCGTTTCTCGACAGCACCAAACAAATTACCAGGGTGAGTTTTCAGATGGCAGATGTTGGCACCAAACACATGGATTCGCTCATGACCAGTATCCGTCCCCAGGTTGACAGTATTTTTGACCCTGCCAAATATGATGTGAAATTGACCGGCAATAGTGTTGTTTATGCAAAAGGAACCAATTTTCTGATTAAGAACCTGTTTGAAAGCGTGGGTATTGCTATTCTCCTGATTTCGCTGCTGATGGCTTTACTGTTTTCTTCGTTCCGCATGATACTGGTTTCGATGATTCCAAATATAATACCTTTGCTCATAACTGCTGCAATCATGGGTTTTGCAGGTATTCCAATCAAACCATCAACAATCATTGTATTCAGCATCGCGCTTGGCATTTCAGTCGATAATGCCATACAATACCTTTCGCGTTACAGGCACGAATTGAAAATAACCGACGGTGACATAAAAAAATCGGCATTACTCGCTTTGCAGGAAGCCGGTTTTAGCATGATTTATACCAGCATCGTTCTGGTTCTCGGTTTCAGCGTATTTATCGTTTCTGAATTTGGCGGTACTCAGGCACTTGGAATCCTGATTTCGACCACTCTGCTGATTGCAATGTTCTTTAATGTGATGGTACTTCCATCTCTTTTGCTCACTCTTGACAAACGTCTGGTTAGTAAGGCATTCACCGATCCGATCATCGAGATTTATGATGAGGATGATGAGAATGCCTCCGCAGAATTGGATTTGGAGTTTCCTTATGAAGATGATGAACAACCGGAAGACGCAGGAAAATAGTTTGCAGTCGCAATGTTCAGTGTTCAGAAAATAGGATTGGTAATCCATATTTAAATCATAACACTATGAAAAATTTCATTCTTTTATCATTCGTGCTTTTCCTGATTTTAGGATCGGTTTCCTTCGCCCAAAGCCCGACACTGGTACTAAAACAAACCAGCGAAACCGGAATTTATGCCAAAGGCGAAAAAATTCGTGTGATGGCTTTTGTTCAAAACCCGACAAGCGATTCGCTTTTCGTTGTGGTGCGTAAAAACAACAAGCAAATCATTTTTAAAAAAGCCTTTTTACCTGAAGCTGACTCATTGCTGATTTTTGAAGGTTCATCAAACAAACCATGTTCGTTTATGGTTGAAGTCCGAATGAAAGAACAGAAACAACTCATCGGGATGATCGTCGATCCGCAGAAAATAAAACCCGGAACCAAATCGCCGAAAGACTTGAACGCCTATTGGGAAAAAGAAAAGCAAAGTCTGAAAGCGCTCCAATTAGATGTAAAATTTGGAAGGAACGAAAGTCAGGAATACGAATTTGTTTGTTTCGATACCGAAATCAATTGCACGGGGCCAAAACCGACCCGCGGATATTTTGCCCGACCTACAAAAGCTGCACCCAAATCGCTTCCGATCGTTTTATTGGTTCATGCAGCCGGAGTGAAAGGTTCGTGGTGTAAGGCAGAAGCCAAAGAAGCGCTGCGTTATGCCAAAATGGGAAACGGAACAATGTGCTTCGACCTGAATGCACACGGAATGCTCAACGGTCAGCCCGACGAATATTACAATGATCTGGATGCAGGCGAATTGAAAGATTACTACCTTCAGGGACTTGAAAACCGCGAAGAATTTTATTTTAGGGGAATGTATTTGCGATTAATCCGAACGCTCGATTTTCTGACCAAACTGCCCGAATGGGATGGGAAACGGATTTTGGTGATAGGTGAAAGTCAGGGTGGGGGGCAGGCGCTGGCAGCAGCCGGACTTGACTCCCGGGTCAGCGCGGTAGTTGCTACCGTTCCGGCAATGTGCGATTGGGGCGGAACACTGGTTGACCGTAAAGGTGGCTGGCCGATGCCTTTTGAGCGACCCGGCGATATGAAGAAAATGAAAAAAGCGCTTCCTTATTTCGACGCGGCAAATCTCCTGAAGAATTCGAAAGCCACGATTGTAGTCGAAATTGGATTGGTTGATCAGACTTGTCCGTCAACTTCGATCTATGCAGCCATCAATCAGGCAAAAGGTGAAAAGATTATTTACCCGGTTCCGTATCGCGAGCATACCTGGCCCACAGCAGCGCAGCGTTCTGACTGGGATAAAAAGGTTTTCGGGCCTAAAAATTCTTTTGTGGAAGATTACCTGAAGTAATATAAAGTTACTCTGTTAACTTTGGTGCAGTATTATTTCTTCATTTTTTCTGAATATGGAATTTTTCGTACTTGGATTTCTGATTTTACTAAACGGATTTTTCGCATTATCCGAAGTGGCTTTGATTTCGAGCAAGCAAGGCCGGCTTGAGCAATTCAAAATGAACGGGAAAAAGGGTGCGCGAACTGCCTTGAAACTATTACAAAATTCTGAAAACTTTCTGTCAGCCATTCAAGTGGGAATTACTTTGATTGGGATTGTAACCGGTGTTTACGGCGGGATGAATCTGGCCGACGACTTTACCCCATTTATAGCACAGTTTGAGTCGGTAGCCAAATATGCCCACGAAATTGCACTCACAATTACAGTTCTTGTAATTACTTTTATTTCAATCGTGATTGGCGAGCTGGTGCCAAAAACCATCGCCATGGGAAATCCGGAGAAGATAGCTATCATTGTTGCCCCAACCATTTATTACATCAGTCTTACTTTTTATCCGTTCGTAAGGCTACTTGCCTTGTCAACCAATCTTATTAACCGGATAATCGGCATTAAACCAAATCCGGAACAAATGACTGAAGGTGAGCTTTTGTACATGCTGAAAATAGCATCGCACGAAGGGGTGATTGAAAAGGAGCAAAACCAGATGCACGAAAAGGTTTTCTATTTTTCGGACAAACGGGCGAAACACATCATGACCTATCGTACCGATGTGGAATGGGTTGATATTGATTTGCCGAAAGAACTGCTACATGCTGAAATTTTAAAAATGAAACACAGCAAGATACTGGCTTGCCGTAAGTATCAGGAAGAGTTCGTTGGAGTTCTGGTCGTAAAGGAATATCTGCTGAATTATTTTTCGGATCGACCTGACGAAATTATTAAGATTTTGCGTTCTCCAATTATAATTCCTGAAAGCACTGTTGCACAAAAGGTGCTCAATCTTTTCAAACAAAAGCAGTTTTACTATTCGGTAGTGGTAAACGAATATGGGAGTTTGGAAGGCATTATTACACTGCACGATATTCTGGAGAGCATTATTGGCGATTTCCCCGAGGAAAATGAAATCACAGAACCGAATGTGTTCGTGCGCGATGACGAATCAGTATTGGTAAGCGGAGATGCTCCGGTTGAAACACTAGTCGATTTGATCGAAGATTTCAAAATCGATTTCGACGAGATTGATTATGCCACGGTAGCCGGTTTTGTTTTCAGTAATATTAATAAAATTCCGGAACTGGGCGATAAGTTTACTTATTCCGACTCCATTATCGAAGTGGTTGACATAGATCGTAATAAAATTGATAAAGTACTGATTACGAAAAAAAAATAGCTGTAATTCTTATTTTTGCTGTATGATAAGTTTTCCAAATGCCAAAATAAACATCGGGTTATACATTACAGAAAAGCGGTCGGATGGTTTTCATAATCTCGAAACCGTTTTCTTTCCGGTTGGTTGGAGCGATGCGCTCGAAATTGCTACTTCAGATGAAGTTCAGTTTTCATCGGGCGGAATCCATATTTCGGGCGATCCTGAGTCGAACCTTGTCATGAAAGCCTATCGGTTATTAAAAAGGGATTTCAGTTTACCTGCCTTGAAAATTCATTTACACAAACAAATTCCGTTTGGGGCAGGCCTGGGCGGAGGTTCGGCAGATGGCGCTTTTATGCTTTCATTGCTGAATAAACAGTTCGAATTGAACCTTTCAGGAGAAGAATTGGAGCAATATGCGGCACAATTGGGGAGTGATTGTCCGTTTTTTATTCGCAATAAACCGGTTTTTGCCTCAGGAAGGGGAGAAATAATGGAGCTAATAGAGCTTTCACTTAACGGTATGTTCATATTACTTGTTAAACCGCCGGTCGAAGTTGCAACAGCAAAAGCTTTTCAGTTTGTGGTTCCGGCCAACCCTGAAATTTCCTTGAAAACACTGATCCAACTTCCTGTTCAGGAATGGAAGGATAAAATTACGAATCAGTTTGAACCATCTGTTTTTCAGCAGTATCCGGAGATTGCGGATGTAAAACAATCCATGTACGATTTTGGTGCTGCTTATGCATCTATGTCGGGCAGTGGATCGTGTGTTTTTGGCCTTTTTTATAAACTTTCGGACGGTTGGAAAAGCTTGTTTCCCGCGCCATTCTTAACATTCAGCCAAAAAATTGAAATCGTTTAAGGTTTAATTAAGATAAGTTTATCTTTTAATTAACTGGTTACCGGGTCACTTTCGGGTTACTTTGCAGTCTTAATAGTGAAAACAAAGTAGAACAGAAAACAACCGGAGAAGGTCTTCGGGAGAAACAATTAAAAGATGAAAATTATGAAAACGAAAATTAGAACAATTATTGGAATGGCTGCACTGGGAATTATTGGTTTTACCAATATCAATGCAACTGCCGACAACAAAAGTATCGTCAACGCTGAAGTTGTTATCGAGCAAGAAGAAATGTTGACCATCGAATCGTGGATGACAGAAGAGAGCTACTGGGCTGCGGAAGAAGTGACAATTGACACTGTAGCGGTAGAAGAAGCTCTTGAAGTTGAACCGTGGATGACAAACGAAGACTTATGGAAATAAGCCTTTCCCCTGAAAAATATGTATTTTCTGCATATTAAAAGAGCTGCACCGGATGGGAGCAGCTCTTTTCTTTTAATGGCTTTTATTCAGAAATTACAAATCCTTTAACATTTCATTAAGACAAGTTTACCTTTTAATTAACTGATTCGCAATTAACTATTTGCTTTTTGTCCAGTCATAGTAGCAAGAAAAAAACATTAACGACAATCAATAATTAAAAGTTAAAATCATGAAAACAAAAATCAAAACATTTATCGCAATCGTTGCACTGGGAATATTCGGTTTATCCAATATCAACGCAACAGCCAACAACCAAAGTGAAGTCAATGCAATTGTTGTTTCAGAATCGGAGAAAAGTTTGACAATTGAGCCATGGATGCTTGAAAATGCAAACTGGAATACAAAACCAGAATACAACACGGCAGAATCTGAAAAAGCGCTGGAAGTTGAAGCATGGATGATCGCTGACGAGAAGTTCGTTAGTCAATGCTTTAAAGATCAAAAGCTCTCCATTGAACCATGGATGACCGATGAAGCCATTTTTTGCTCAGCCGAATCCTTTTCAGAATCTGGAGTTGGTAGTAAGAACGAAAAATATGCCCATCGTCATAAGTTTCAGAATCACCCCGAAAACATGGATTTTAACCGGAAACATGAAATGTTCCATAATCTTCATAACAGAATGGTAGATTAATTCAGGATGAGAAAAACAAGACGATTTTACCCATAAAAAGAGCTGCTCCATATTGGAACAGCTCTTTCCATTTTATACAAATCAGGGCTTAAAATTAAACCACTATCTTTTTATTTTTGTTGAATTTCGATTTTTTAATCGATTCTTTTCTGGACAGAAGCATCGGAATGGCAACGCCGGTTCCAAGAGAAATCAGGATAAACATGGTTTTTGCGCCGTTGTTTACGGTTTCTATCAATGTCTGAATATAGGCGTCGGCATCTTCAATTTTAATCAGGGCAATCAGGCCCAGCATCATTTTGTAGGCGAAAAAGCCCGGAACCATTGGGATTACTGCCGGAATGGAGAATATTAACGGTGGGCTTTTCTTTAAATGAGCAGTTTGAATACTCACAATTCCGATGGCAGTTGCTCCGAGAAACGAGGCAAAAACGATCCCGAGATCAAAATGCATCACGGTGAATTTGATCAAGCCGCCAAGGAATCCCAATGCCCAGATAGTAAAGATCGTACGGCGCGGAACGTTAAACAATATTGCGAAACCAATGGCTGCAATTCCCGCCCATATACTTTTTATAAGGATGTCTGTTACAATCATTTCAGAAATTTAAAATCATTTTTACTGCGAAAAGACCCATTGCAATTGAAAAAGCAATCATTAAACCGTTCATGGCGCGCACAATCCCATTTTGAATGTTTCCATCCATCAGGTCGGATACCGAATTGATGAGCGGAACACCCGGAACAAGGAATAAAACTGAGGTGGCAAAAGCTTTATCGGGTTGGAGCCCAATGTGGAACTGTTCTGCCAGTCCGGCAATTAACGAAGCGGCAAAGGCAGCAAAAAATACGCAGAGATAGGGATTGAATTTCTTTTTCATAGCTTCCTGCCTCACAAACAGACCGGCGACAGTGGCTACGAAGGCGACGGCCATTTCAGTGGTTCCACCGCCAAAAATATGGCAGAATGCAGCGCCTGCCAAACCTACGAAGATTAAAACGACATATCGCGGATAATGTGGCAACGATTTGAGGCGCTGAAGTTCTTCTGCAATTTGAGCGACTGTCCAGTTCTGCTCCATCACAAACCAACTTAAATGACTGATGCCGCTCACAATCCTGAAATTGACACCATGTGGTGAAATTCGTTTCAAGCGACTGAAAAAATGTTGCTGTTCTTTTTCAATGATGGTAAGCATCAGGGCGCGTTGGGTGATCAATAGTTCAACGCCGTAGCCAAGTCCTTTGGCAACGCGTTCAAGGGTAACCCTGGTGCGGTTGGTGCTGGCGCCCGAACTCATGAGCATCGAGCCGATTTCGAGCAGTATATTGCCTACCGATTGGGCATCTTCTTTTAATGTCTTCATTTACAATGTTTCTGTTGTCGTTTCAATGGGGGTACAAAAATAGGCATTTGGTTTTTTAAAGTTTCTACTGAATGTTTTAAACCCTGCAATAGAACGAAAAGTTCACATTGAAAGTTTGGGAACAGATTAAACCTAACTTTGGCGAACTTGTTATCCTGAAAAAACAAACATGTCCAAAGCCGAAGAATACAAAAATAAGCCGATTGAACTTGCAGAAGTAATTGTTACCGGAAATGAGGAGATATCGCCCGGTGTGCACCTGATTTCGTGGAAACGGACAAACTCATTTCAGCCTGGAATGGTAGTGAAAATTACCGATGACATTGCCCTGCCACCACGTATTTACAGTGTTTGCAGCGGAAATGACGAAAATGAAATACGCGTACTTTTCAACATCAAGGAAGATGGCATTTTGACGCCCCGGTTGGCTGGCGTGATTCCGGGCATGAAAATTTGGGCGACCAAACCTTATGGAAGTTTCATCGATAGCAAAAAGCCGGCATGGTGGATTGCCACCGGAACAGGAATTGCACCATTTTACAGCATGTTCCGCTCCGGGATCTCAGAAAACAAAACCTTGATTCATGGTGCAAGGCAACTAAACCAATTCTATTTTGAAGATGAATTGGAATGGGCAATGGGCGACAGGTATATTCGTTGCTGTTCGCATGAACAGTCGTGCAATGTTTTTCCCGGACGGGTAACCCAATACCTGAACGAGATTAAAGATCTGCCGGTAAACATTCATTATTATCTCTGCGGCAAAGCTTTAATGGTTGTCGAAGTGCGTGATTTGCTGATTGCAAAAGGAATTTCTTATGAAAACATCCTTGCCGAAATCTATTTCTAATTGATTTTTTATTTGGCGAAGTTGAAACCCAATTTCAATCCGGCTACCAACAGTGAACCTGAATAACCATTGTCGAACCAGGTTTGATTGTATCTTTCTATCAACTCCAGATCTTTATCCATGCTGTAGCGGAAACCAATGCCAAGATAATAGTCCACGATAAAAGGTTTGTATCGGACAACCTGCTTGCCAACGATGAAGTTTAGCAGCACGCGGTTAATTGTTGTATTTACTTCTTCTGTGCGGTAACTTGTATAATTTGTATCGTATTCAGAATAAGTAAATTGAACGTTTTGGTCATTTTTAATCCCAAAAAACTGTAATCCACCGCCATAGGCAAAATAAAAGCCATAACGTTCGTTGGGTTCTTTCATGAAATATTTGTGGTGTACTTCCAGACCGATACCTCTCATGCTGTTGTAATTGGATGAAGTCATGTTGTTGCCATCCGTACTGATGTACAGTTCAGGCGAAAATTGCAGCCACGATTTCCGGTTATTCCGGAGTGTAAATTCATAATCGACACGGAAACCATTCTGAAAAACATATTGAGGTACGATGCTGAGTATTTTTTCACGTTGAAAAGGTTTTTCATCCTGCGCAAAAACAATGGTTGAAGTGAGCAATACAAGTATAATAAGAGTGATTTTCATAAGATTAGTCTTTTAAAATGGAGCTCAATAGGTTGATTTGGTTGTTTTTGATTTGATATTGATAAAAGCCATCGTCGCCGATTACCAGCCAGTTGTTTCCAAGACTGATCAAATCGGTGGCCTTAATGTTAAATTCGTTCAGAAGATAGAGGGTTTTCCGGTTTTCAGAAACGGTGAATACTTTCAGGCCATTGTCGCAAACAACCAGCGTATCGTTTTGGATACTCAGTCCGCGCGGGCTGTCCATGCCTTTGCTGAGCACCAGTTTTGGATTTTTCAAGTCCGAGATGTCAAGTATCTGCAGTTGATTGGTGTTCTGTCCGCAGTTTCCCCACACCGAATTCATGGTAATGTAGGCAAAGTTGTCATCGGCAACAACCGGGTCGCACGAAAAAACATGCTGGTAAAACGACAATCTTTCCGGATTTTCGGGATTCGTAGCATCGTATATGTACATACCGTTTTGCGATCCTAAAAACAGATTTTTACCATGCGGAAAAATTGTTTCGATACCAAAACCAATGTTGATTGATTTTTTGTAAACCGGAATGGAAGGATTACTGATGTCGGCAACTTTTAACATATTTGCTCCCCCAATGGTAAAAAGGTGATCGCCTGCAATGGTAAACCCGGCCATTGAGCCGCCCTGCCCGGTACCTGAATTACCCGATGAGTATTTGCCGCTGCTCCCGTTATCGTTCATTGAACAGGCATAAAACAGCAATCCAAGCAATAGGCTGAAGGTAATCGTTTTTCTGTTCATCGGTTTGAGTTGTTAGTTTTCCAGTCCACAATAATCGAATTCGCCGGACGGTTTTCATACACATATGCCGGAAAGCCCCAGCCATCGGGTGACTCCATCTCCGGAAAATAATTTTCAAGTCGTTTTGTTACTGAAACTGAAGTGTAGGATGCATTTATTTGAACTGCAATCAGATCGACTGCATTATCGGCAAACATCACATCGTTTTTAATTGCAATGTCGCGCACTCCATCGATGTGAATAAAACCGATTTTTTCAGGATTGGCCGGATTGCTGTTTTCGATGATGTGAACTCCCTTGTGTTTCTCAACAATAAACAGGTACGGATCTTTGTAATAAATTTTACCGGGATCGATCATTGGACGCGGAGGTTCGAGCTTTACGGCAAGCTCCATTTCAGTGCGGTCCATTAACACAGGGACATATCCTGAAACAGGATAATAATCGCTGCACAACAATACGGCTGTTGCCAGCAACAAAAGGTATTTGGTTATGTGCATTTTGTTTGGGTTTTTACTGAAGATGTATTTTTGGGTCTTTGGGTTGCGTATGATCAGCGAATTTAACAAAAATATTTACTTTATAAATCATCTGGTCGGATTATTCTGTTGTTAATTACCTTTTAAATCCTGAATGAGAATTCAAATAATAATTTCACTTCACTTGTCCTTTGGTTTTGTATTTTTGCAGACGGAAAAACAGCTATGATGGAAACAAAAACTCCGCTCTTCGGAAAAACACTCAATGAACTCACCGCTTTGTCGATTGAACTCGGCATGCCCAAATTTACAGGCAAACAAATGGCCGAATGGCTTTACCGGAAAGACATTTCGTCGATTGCCGAAATGACAAACCTTTCAAAGAAAGCGCGGGAACTGCTGAGCGACAAATACGAATTTGGACTGGTTGATTCTACCAAAGTGCAGGAAAGCATTGACGGAACCAAAAAATATTTATTTCCAACGGCCAAAGGTAAATTCATTGAAACAGCTATGATTCCGGATGACGACCGTAAAACGGTTTGTGTGTCATCGCAGGTAGGTTGCAAAATGGGCTGTTTGTTTTGCATGACCGGTAAACAGGGTTTTCAGGGACAATTAACCGCCGGCGAAATTGTGAATCAAATCCGAAATATTCCGGAGTGGCACGATGTCACCAACATTGTTTACATGGGAATGGGCGAACCTTTCGACAACCTGGAAGAAGTACTGAAAAGCCTCGAAATACTGACTTCGGAGTGGGGTTTTGCTATGAGTCCGCGCCGGATAACCGTTTCGACCATCGGAATTGTGCCGGGAATGGTGACTTTCCTGAACCAATCGGAAGCGCATCTGGCAGTGAGTATGCACACTCCGTTCGACGATGAGAGGCAAAAACTGATGCCGGTGCAGGTCGCGTATCCGCTGGCTGAAGTGATCCGTGAAATAAAAAGCTGGGACTTTGGCCGTCAGCGGCGGGTTTCGTTCGAGTATATTGTTTTTAAAGGACTGAACGATTCGCCCCGCCATGTGGCCGAGCTGGCAAAAATTCTGAATGGCATTAAATGCCGCATCAACCTCATTCGTTTTCATCCCATCCCCGGCACACCGCTCGAAGGAACCGATGAAGCGACTCTTCAAAAATTTAAAGAACAGCTCAATGACAAAGGCATTTTAACTACCATCCGCGCCAGTCGTGGTCAGGATATTTATGCCGCCTGCGGGCTGTTGAGTACGAAAGAGATGGGAGGGTAGTAGAGTTTCAAGTTTCAGGTTCCAAGTTTCAGGTTTATTCAAATCAGGCAAATCCTCCAACCCATTGCAGATATGCTCGATGATACGATGTTGTTGTGCGGAAGTGAAGCGTACGTTTCCGTACTGGCGTTTTACACCTATCTGAAAGGTGCAGCTAAAATGAATGTTCCCGGAGCCAAAACAGTTTTTGATGATTTGAGCGCCCGTTTCCCAAGACGGCCCGTAGCGAAAAAAGAAACAGTTGTTTAATTGCCACTACCCCGGACGCCACCCTCCGGGGTTTTTTAATGCCAATTCCTGGCAAAAAGGTGGAACATTGTACCTCCGAGGTACCCCCGACTACCTAAAAGGTACAACATCCTGGCAAAAAGGTACAACATTGTACCTTTTTGCCAGGATGTTCCCCGAAAAAGGTGCAATGTTGGAGCTTTTAGGTACCTGAGACCACCTCAAAGAGGGAATATTGGACCTTTTAGGTGCAACGTTCCCTGAAAAAGGTGCGTGGTTGTAGGTTTGAGGTGGTCAAGACCAACTGGAAGGTCGGAGGTTTTTGGTGAAGATTCTACGAAAAAGACAAAGACATTTTAGCCACCATTAGGGCTAACCCGGTATTTGGATATTTTGCAGCCTGCGAGCTATTGTTGATGAATAAGATGGTGGAGTTGAGCTGCCTTTTCTCTTCATCTTAATAAAATACTTTACACGGGACCTGTAGGTAGGGTGATGTGAGAGGCTATCCGTCAGCAAATTACTGGCGAGGCAGTCTTCTCGATTGGTGGGTGCTGCCTTTTTCTGTAAGATATGTGTCTTTAAGCAAACTATACCAAAATTGTCAGATTTGCTTTTTTATTAAATCTGTTACAATGTCTACCCCAATTTCTTTGGCAGTATCAAAAACCCATTGTCCAGCCGCTTTCAAATGTTTGATTACTTTATTTTCATCTTTTTCTTTCGATGCAACTTCTGCATTAGCAACCTCTCCAATTACTTGAAAATTTTCTGGGCTATTATCAGATAATTCCAAGAGTTTTAATCTCAGCCTAGTGATTTCATTCGTCAAAGCCTCAAAGTCCGTAACTTTCAAATCTCCCCTTGCGTAAATAGTTGCGTTGTCACCAGTGGCCATATTTTGAATATACGATGTTCCTCCACTAATTATTACTCCTTTATTCATTTTTGTTTCCATTTTGTTTATTCTTTTTTCTCTGAAAAACTTATTTTTGATTTTTTCCCAACAGTCATATTATTTGTGTTTAAGTTACCTCCTGTAACAATTACACCACTATTCAATATGCTTGTTTCTCTATCTTTAAAATCAGATGTGTCTATACCCTTGCTTTCTAAAAAGTCTCCTAAACAGTTAAATATTCTCTTTTCGATTGTTTTTTGGTGCATTTCTTTATCAAGTTTTTGAAAATGTTGCAGATAGTATTTTTGTGCAACGGATTCTCTAATTGAAGTTTCAGCACCATAGTTGTAATTATTTGAACGTATTACTTGTTTTTCAATTTCAGCCTTTTCAAAACCCAAACTATCCGAAAGACTACTTTGGAAGTAAGAAAATACTTTAAAAATTGAAAATGGCAACATAAAAAAAGTCTTAAGAACATTTCCAATAATCCAAAAAAGCGTTTCTCTAAAACCTGATAAGTTTCTTAGATTCTCAATTTCTCTAAATGTGTCAGCTATTGGTGGTAATAAAAATGAATTTGATTCAATGAATAAACTTGTATCATTTTTTTGAAATCTAATAAAGTTACTGAACACCAAATCGCCTTCCCATGCTGTGACTTCAATTAATTTGTATCTTCGGATATCTGTATTTTCATTTTTAGATACCATTTCAAAATCCACATCTGATATTTTATTTATAGGGTATTTATTTATTTTTGGCAAAAAGAATCTGTCATTTCTAATTTTTTTGCCATTTACTAATATTTTGTCCTCAATAGTCAAATTTGGAATATTGAGAGATAAGATATTTTTGCTTATGATTTCGTATAATTCTTCAACTTCAAACTTCTCAGGCTTTAATGTTTTGTCAAAGCTCTTGATGCCTCTGTCTATATCTACAACAAATGACCATGCACCTGCCTCTACTCCTCTGCCAACAAAAGGCGAAAAGCCACTGTAACAAACAACATTTTCACTTGTTTTTTCTTGTATGGAATTTAAGAGAGGATTGTCAAGATTTGATGAGGTGGTAAAATTACCCTTTGTAAAGTTTTTGAGTAAATATTTTCTGTTTCCTGCATCAAAGTAACAAACCAAAATACACGATACTGTTAATAGAACTAATGCGATAGCAACTGGTGTTTCATTATCATATGAATTTAAAACTGACATAATGACAAAGAATAATAAAATTGCCGGAATAAACAGTACATAATAGATCTGTCTATTTTTCTTTTCTGCAATAATAGCATGTTCTAAAATCAATTTCGAGTCCAAACCAAGCGATTCCGCAATAGCATGGTAACGGTCTTTGGCTAACGCAAGAATCTTGGTTCTAAATAAATCATCCAGGTATACTGATGCTGAGAGTAATCTTGTCAGGTCATTTTTCATGTTAAATGCTATTAGTTGAAAGTTGATAAATAGAAGCGATTGCTGAAAACAAAAAATATAGTATTACTATAGTTTTCAACATTTTGCTGTTTATGGAGAAACTAAGAATCAAAAATAAAAAAGTGAACACTATTCCAACAATAGAATAAGATTTGCTTAAAAGTTGATAGTCTTCTGCTAATTCGAACATTTCAAATATTAATGGAAGAACCCGAAAAAAGAGTCCTTGGATAACAATTAAAATGAAAACAATATTTAACGGGTTTTCAAATGAAATTTCATGAAATGTCTGTGGCACTTTATCTTTTGTGGAAAACTCAAATGGGGATAAAAGGCTTGTTGGTCCGTTTGAAGGCTTTTTCCTAAAAAAGAAAAAAGAAGCCCCAATAATCAGAAATATTACTATTCCAGGACTCCACATAAATTTACAATTTTAAATTTAGAAAATATTAAAAAGTTCAGTAGTCAATAATCTGTAAAATAGTCCAAAGAGCTTTTTTTTGGATGCCACCAACTTGAAAATAGCAGTAACTTATATGTACTTTTATTCTAATCGTTTTAATTCCACTAGTTTGTTTGCTTCCCTTCAATTGTCCCATTTTCGACCCATTGCCTTGTTTAAATTCTAAAAATCAAATTTGAGAATGCCATTTTGGTAATAATAAAACTCGGCGTTGCGTCTTCGGGTCAACCCTTTCAGCGCAGTTCCGTTGGCCTTGTTCCATCGGAGCCACTGGGTTTGTATTTCAGGATAGTTTGTGGGATTGGCATTGATTACTTTGAGCAAGGTGGAGTCTTTCAGGTTCTTGGCGCCCAGGTTGTAACAGAAACTCACCATCGCGTCAAACTGTTGCTGGCTTACGTCGTCGCGGGTATAGGCGTCAACCATTGCTTCAAAATAGGCAAGGTCGTTGCGCAGGTATTCAATTGCCTGCTCTTCGTTGCAGGTGTCTCCCTCCTTCACTTTTGTACCATCGGGGTAAACGGTGGTGCCATAACCAATGGTCCATACATTTGCAGGACATAGATATGCCTTTAAAAACAAGCCTTCGAAGTGCTTTACAAGCCCGGCGCAGTTGTTTGAACTTTTTGTAATTTTTGCCATGATCGTTGTTATTTAATGATTTTATTCCATTCAAATGCAGGTCCAATGTCAGTTTTGTCATTCCGGCAATTAACATGACTTGCAATTCC
>CAMDGL010000048.1 GCA_945897845.1 Chitinophaga pinensis
AAAAGCAGGCAACTTTCTGAAGGATCTGATTTGGCAATTTTAACCATCGGAACCACAGGAATACAAGCAGGTCGTGTAGTAAAGATGCTTAAAAAGGATGGAATTATGGCAGCACACTATGATATGCGGTTTGTGAAACCTCTTGATGAAGATACGCTGCATTTTGTCTTCACGAATTATAAATACGTAATTACCATTGAGGACGGTGTTTTGCAAGGAGGTTTTGGAAGTGCGGTTATAGAATTTATGTCCGATCATAATTACGCTACGCACTTGAAGCGAATCGGTATTCCTGACACATTTATCGAACATGGTACTACTGAAGAATTGCAACGTGAGTATGGTCTTGATCAGCAGGGAATTTATCAATCAATTAACACTTTTGTGTTGAAAGAATAAGTTGACCGGATACTTTTTAAAAAGGCCGGGCGTTTATAAGTCACAAAAATTAAACATTCTTACCTTGGAATACTATTTTAGGAAACGTCGCTGGAAAATTCTTATTCTGCTTCTTGCAGTTAGTATTGGCATTGGCTCGTTTTTCTATACCAACTGGCTGGTAAAAAAAATGGCTTTCGAAGAACGTAAAAATGTTGAATTATGGGCAGAAGCAACCCAAATGCTTGCCAACTACGACCTTAATTCAAATCTTGATATAACTTTTCTGGTTGATATTATCAACCGTAATACCTCCATACCTATAATCATTGTTGATAGTACCAACCACAGACTGGTTGAAAAAAATATAAACTTTACTGAAGCAAACAAAGAGAGGATCTTGGTAAGGGAACTGCACAAGATGAAAGAAGAAAACGATCCGATTATTATTTCTGTTTCTGAAACCGAGACACAATATCTGTATTATCGAAGTTCTATTTTGCTTGAGAACCTGAAATATTACCCGTTGGTTCAATTTGCAGTAATCTTGTTGTTCATTTTTGTGGCCTATCTTGCATTCAGTTCTTCACGAAATGCCGAGCAGAATCAGGTTTGGGTGGGAATGTCGAAAGAAACGGCACACCAGCTTGGCACCCCCATTTCTTCGCTGATGGCGTGGGTCGAACTGCTCAAGATGCAGAATATTGATGAATCTCTTGTTCAGGAATTTGAAAAAGACACGCAACGGCTTGAAAAAATAACAGAACGATTTTCTAAGATAGGTTCGGTACCTGAACTGATCAGAACAGATGTTGCTGATACCATCCGATCGACTGTAGCCTATCTGAAAACACGTTCATCAGCGAAAGTGAAATACCTGCTTGATTTTGGCGAAGAGGCGAAATTTGAAGTTCCTTTAAATGCATCTCTGTTTAGCTGGGTAATCGAAAACCTCTGTAAAAATGCCATTGATGCCATGAATAACATCGGTACCATCCAGATTTCAATTATTGAAAAAGGCGGTCAGATTCTGATTGATATAGCAGATACCGGGAAGGGAATTTCAAAGAGTTATTTTAAAACGGTTTTTCAACCAGGATTTACCTCCAAAAAAAGAGGATGGGGGTTAGGGCTTTCTCTGGCAAAACGGATTGTTGAAAATTATCATAAAGGAAAAATATTTGTGAAACATTCTGAAATAAACAAAGGGACTACCTTTCGGATAATCCTTCAGAAAGGATAACTTATTAACAATTGGCATAAAGCATAAATTATTGACAGCGAACAATTTGTCAGGTTAAATGCATTTTAGGGCGAAACATTGTTAAAAAAATCAATATATTTTTCGTGTTTGCTTATTTTTTATACTTTTGCAAAACTTTTTCAGGCAATGAGCATACGATCTAATTATAACATTGCGTTCAAGGGGCTTTCGATCGGAAAGCATGTTTTTGATTACGAAATCGACAGAAAATTCTTTGCAGAGTTTGATGGCGGCGTAGTTGAGGATGGAAATGTAAATGTTTGTGTGACCCTTGATAAGCAAAATTCGTTGATGGTCTTTTGGTTTGATCTGAAAGGAACTGTGAACGTACAATGCGATCGTTGCCTTGAAATGTACGATCAACCAGTTGAAAGTAAAGAACGAATTTTTGTCAGGTTAGGCGAAAAAGAGTTTACTGATGGCGATGATTTAATTTGGGTAAGCACAAATGATTATCAACTGAACGTATCTCAGTTGATTTATGAGTTTATATGTTTGGCAATTCCGATCAAAAAAGTTCATCCGGACGATGAAAACGGGAATTCAACATGTGATCCTGAAATGATCGAAAAGCTCAACAATTACATAGTCAGGGAAGATGAACCAA
Source organism: Chitinophaga pinensis (assembly GCA_945897845.1). Lineage (GTDB taxonomy): Bacteria > Bacteroidota > Bacteroidia > Bacteroidales > Prolixibacteraceae > Aquipluma. The sequence goes on from CAMDGL010000048.1 coordinate 2,250, forward strand.
AAAACCCTGTTTGGAATGATTTAAAGAAATTTTTAGATAACGAATAAAGTAAGTTAAGATGGCACATCCAAAACACAGGGTTTCGAAAGCCCGCAGAGACAAGAGAAGAACTCATTACAAAGCAACACCTGCAACATTGGCTGCGTGTTCTAATTGTGGTACTACTGTAAAATATCATACTGTTTGTCCGGAATGTGGATATTACAGAGGTAAGTTAGCAATCGAAAAAGACGTTACAGTTTAATAGCTGCACTATTATGGTCAGAAGAACATCCTTCTTCTGACCATTTTTATTCCCTCCCGTTTTAATATTCGAACAAATTAATTAATTGTTTTAAAAGGAGTTAGGCAATTATATGCCTGATATTTCTTTGCGTTTTGGATTTTTCATCCTAACTTGCGCCCCATTTAAATTTCCGGTTTAATAGTTTTATTTTATTGATTTTCCGGCAAATTTCAGGGAAGTCATTTTGATAAGTTTGATTAAAAATATTTTTTATGGATAATATACGTGCTGCAATTACAGGCATTGGAGCATTTCTTCCCGAGTACCGTTTAACCAACGAAGAGATCAGTCAACTGGTCGAAACTTCCGATGAATGGATCATGCAGCGTATTGGCATTAAAGAACGCCGTATTTTGAAAGAAGAAGGATTGGCTACCTCCGACATGGGAGTTGCCGCAATCAAGGAACTTCTGGAAAAAACGGGAACCAAACCCGAAGAAATTGATTTATTGATTTGTGCGACTATGACTCCCGATAGTCCGTTGCCAGCAACCGCGAATATTATCAATTTTAAAGCCGGATTAATCAATGCATGGAGTTTTGACCTTACCGCAGCCTGTTCTGGATTCGTCTATGGCTTGACCACAGGTGCAAAATTTATTGAAAGCGGACAATATAAAAAAGTAATTGTATTGGGAGCCGATATGATGTCATCGGTAATAAATTACAAAGATCGCGCAACCTGTCCTTTATTTGGCGATGGTGCCGCTGCCGTTTTATTGGAGCCTACTACTGAAGATTTGGGAGTAATTGATCATATCAACCGTGTTGACGGCGCAGGAGCACAGTACCTTCATATTAAAAGTGGAGGATCATTGAAGCCAGCTTCCTACCAAACGATTGATAACGACGAACATTTTATTTATCAGGAAGGACAGACTGTTTTTAAAACAGCAGTTTCCAACATGGCAGATGTGGCAGTTGAAATGATGGACAAACATAATTTAACAGTAAATAATGTGGATTGGTTGGTTCCTCATCAGGCAAATATGAGAATCATAGATGCAGTTGGCCGACGTATTGGAATTGATAAGGAAAAGGTAATGGTGAATATTCAGCAGTACGGAAATACAACTGCAGCGACCATTCCGCTTTGTTTATACGATTATGAAAGTCAATTGAAAAAAGGAGATAATATTATTCTGGTTGCTTTCGGTGCCGGTTTTACCTGGGGAACTATTTATCTTAAATGGGCTTACGATCCGAAATAGAAAACTTTACTAAAACTACTTGAGCCATGGGAAAGTTGATCATCAGAAGTCATGAAGAATTTGAAAAACATGTTGGACAGGAACTGGGTGTTTCAGAATATATGACCATTACCCAGGAACAAATCAACAAATTTGCAGATGCCACTTTTGATCATCAATGGATTCATGTTGATGTGGAAAGGGCCAAAACTGAAGGCGCTTTCGGAAGTACGATCGCTCATGGATATCTCACTTTGTCGCTGCTTGCCTATATGTGGGACCAGATTATTCAGGTTGAAAACATCAAGATGCTGGTAAATTACGGGATCGAATCTTTTCGGTTCAATCAGCCAGTGCTTGTTAACAGCAGGATCAGAACCCGGGTTGTTTTACACTCGGCGACTAACCTGAGGGGAATTTCAAAAATTCAGTTGAAAGTTACCATGGAAATAGAAGGTAACCGTAAGTCGGCATTTGAAGGAATCATCACTTTCCTTTATCATTTTATTTAAAAAACTCGATCGCAAAGATATTTACCAAAACGTGCTTCCCTCTGAAGTCACGTTTTTTTTATCTCATTTCAGCTACATTTTGGGAGTAGGAGAGGTGTCCTTCGTCAAGCTTTATTATATTTGAAGTTCGTTCAGTAAAAGGTAAAAATATGGCAAAAGAAATAAATGCAATTAATCCGCAGGTAATTAATCTAATTGCAAAAGGAACCATAATCACAGGAGATCTACTTTCTGATGGAGACATACGTATTGACGGCGAATTAACTGGAAATCTCGATACAAAAGGTAGATTAGTGATAGGGGCTTCAGGAAAGGTTGAAGGAGATATCAGTTGTAAAAGCTGTGAAATTGCCGGAACTCAAACTGGTAAAATGGTTATTTTGGAGTTGCTTTCCCTGAAAACATCTTCCAGAGTTTCAGGCGATGTTTTTACGGGTAAATTATCGATTGAACCCGGAGCTTTTTTTGTTGGCACTTGCACCATGGGTGATGAAACCACTAATAATGAATAACGATCAGTTTCAAAAACCAAAGAAAAAGTTTGATGATTTTATTAAGTATTCAAGCCTGGCTTTCGAAATGATTGTCATTATGGGAGCCGGAGTATTTTTCGGTGTGAAAATTGACCAATGGCTCAATCTGAACTTTCCGGCATTTACCCTGGGATTAATGATTTTATCGGTGGTCGGCGCTATTTATCACGCCATTCGAAAATTTTTATAGTTGCAGATTGATATTTTCAAATTATAAATTTCAATTAATTCCGGTATGAAAAGCTTTGTTGTAAAATCTACAGTCCTGACTATCATTGTTTTCATATTGGGAGCAATTTTGTATTCCACTGTATTTAATCAATTTTACCGCTCAATTTTACCCATTGTTCCAACCTTTTTTTACATCGTAACAAACCTTGTACATGCTTATTTGTTAAACATTGCCGGCAAATCAAGTTCAAGGTTTACCGCTCAATATATGGCCACAAGTTTTATAAAAATGTTTTTTTATTTGGCTGTTGCCATCGTTTATGTGATTATAAATAAAGAGGATGCAAAGATTTTTTTAGTCAACTTTTTGCTCCTATATGTTGTTTATACTACTTTTGAAGTAATTGAATTTTCGAGAGTTGTAAGACAAATAAGCAAGTAAATATTCTTTAGCAGCGAAGATTATCAGGAATTACCTAAAATAAATTAAATTTGCTGGCAGTAGCATACAAGAGACCAAAATGATACAATTTATACGACCTTTATTATTTATCATCTTTGCAATATTTGTCGGAACCGGAAGTGTTCAGGCAAATGAAGAACCCGCGAAAGGCGAACAATCCGGACATTCAGATAATTTTGATGCAGGTAAATTTGTGATTGAGCATGTCTCCGATGCTTATGAATGGCACATTGCAACTTTTGGCGAAACTCACATCAGCATTCCTCTACCAATTATTCTTTACAGTTCAAACAAAGGGTGGAACTTTTTCATGTCATCCAGATTTCATCACGGACATGAAACTTACAACGGGTTCAGGATTGAGCATGAAGGAGATAATGAGGGAAAAATTGTTGAAGTAAATGAAAACGGCGAATTTGTAAGTTTACCAATTGATTTATCAATTACTAAAACAGTTGCAGGAATATTTGTCAGCGTAATAGTTCTGTTGTTTATTTTCCTGAGTATTGCAAAATCAGCCCAAAAGCGTGAGAATAAGGCTCCGAAAGGAATGCAGAATCTATTTGAACCGGTTATCCTTTTTATTCGCGATGAAGTTGCAAAGCCTGCCATTGGTGAAAAAAAGTTCGAAAAATTCATGCCGTTTTTATTAACAGCATTCTTCTTTATCCTGATCAACAATTTGCTGGGATTGGTTCCTATTTTTCCATTTGGAACGAATGTTACCGGAAACATTGCCGTTACCCTGGTTTTGGCATTGTTTACCTTTTTCATAACAAGCATCAACGCCAATAAACATTACTGGAAAGAAATATACAATCCGGATGTTCCCTGGTGGCTTAAATTTCCCATTCCATTGATGCCGATAGTGGAACTTTCAGGAGTAATTACCAAACCGTTTGTTTTAATGGTCCGGTTGTTTGCAAACATGCTGGCCGGACACATGATCGTGACCGTTTTTATAAGCCTGATTTTTATTTTCAACAAGTTGATGGGAGTTGAGGCCGGATTCGGTGTTTCTGTCATATCAATGGCATTTTCAGTTTTTATTGTACTGCTCGATATTTTGGTTTCATTTATTCAGGCGTACGTATTTACATTGTTATCAGCCCTTTATTTTGGAATGGCGACATCAGAGCATCATTAATTATTCATCATTATAAATTCAATTCTTATGACTGCATTATTTATCATTTTAGCAGAATTGGCTCTTGGACAAATGGGAGCTGCATTGGGTGCAGGTTTAGCAGCCATTGGCGCAGGTATTGGCATCGGCAAAATCGGAGCCAGCGCAATGGAAGCAATTGCCCGTCAACCTGAAGCAAGTGGGGATATCCGTGCAAACATGATCGTTTCAGCCGCTTTGATCGAAGGAGTTGCCTTCTTCGCCGTGATCATCTGTGCTTTGGTTCTTTTCATTTAAGAAATTTTTGTTTTGTGACCCGCTCCCGGGATTGCCGGGAGTTTGGGTTTCTTTTAACCAACAATCACTAAAATTATGGGATTTGTAACTCCTGATTACGGTACAATATTTTGGATGCTCATCATCTTCGGGATCGTTCTTTTCATCCTGAAAAAATTTGCCTGGGGACCTATCCTGAAGGCATTGAAAGACCGTGAAAGATCGATTTCAGATGCTTTGAATTCGGCCGAAAAAGCCAGAAAAGAAGTAGCCGGATTAAAAGCCAGCAACGATCTGATTATTGCGGAGGCACGAAAAGAAAAGGATATCATCCTGAAAGAAGCCCGCGATATAAAAGATAAAATTATTGCCGAAGCCAAGGTACAGGCAAATGCCGAAGCGCAAAAAGGAATTGAAATTGCGCGGCAACAGATTATTGCTGAAAAGGATGCTGCTATCAATGATATTAAAAAACAGGTTGCAGAACTTTCGGTAATGATTGCTGAAAAAGTGATAAAAAAAGAACTCGAGAACCCAAAAGATCAGGATATCCTGGTTAAAGATCTTTTAAAGGACCTGAAGTTGACATAAATCTATGGACCAAAGTAAAATCAACGTACGATACGCCAAGGCATTTTTCTCGCTTGCCAAGGAAAAGAACCTTTCCGGTGAACTTCAAAACGATGCCCGATTAATTTCCTCTGTTTGCAGTTCAAGCAGCGACTTTATGCTTTTGATTGAAAGCCCGGTAATCCCCACTTCAGAAAAAAAGAAGGTCCTGAAAGTTATTTTTGAAGGCAAAATAAATACCTATTCCCTAAATTTTCTGCTGCTCATTACCGAAAACAGACGTGAAAAATATATTCCCGGAATATTCAGAGGATTGGAAGAATTATACCGAAAGGATCAAGGAATAAAAACGGCGGTGTTAACTACTGCAACACCAATAAGCGAAGCCATTGCTGATCAGATAAGAAAAGAGCTTGAAAGTGAATTCGGCAGCAAAGTTGATTTAAGTCAAAAAATTGACAAAGAACTCATTGGTGGTTTTGTGCTTCGGGTGGATGACAATCAATACGATGCAAGTGTTTCATCGCAGTTGAAAAAGATAAAAGAAAAATTGCTTCAAACAGAATTGAAATAGAATATTGACTGATAAAAATATAAGAAAATGGCAAATATAAAACCTGCTGAGGTTTCGGTAATTCTTAAGCAACAGTTGGAAGGCTTTAAAAGTCAGGCAGAATTGGAAGAAGTTGGCACTGTGCTTCAGGTTGGAGATGGAATTGCCCGTATTTACGGTCTGTCGAATGTTGGATCGAACGAAATGATCGAATTTGACTCTGGCGTAAAAGGGATTGTATTAAATCTTGAAGAGGACAATGTTGGCGCAGTAATTCTTGGCCTTACGAAGGAAATTAAGGAAGGCGACACTGTTAAACGTTTAAGGAGAACTGCTTCAATCGAAGTGGGGGAAGGCCTTCTCGGGCGGGTTATAAATACGCTTGGAGAGCCGATTGACGGAAGGGGAATTATTACCGGCGAAAAATTCATGATGCCTTTAGAGCGGAAAGCGCCGGGTGTTATTTTTCGTCAGCCGGTTACCCAACCTTTGCAAACCGGGTTAAAAGCCATCGATGCAATGATTCCGATTGGTCGCGGACAGCGTGAGCTGATAATTGGCGACCGCCAAACAGGAAAAACCGCTGTGGCAATTGATACCATTATCAATCAGCGCGAAAATTTCGAAAAAGGCAATCCTGTATATTGTATTTATGTGGCCATTGGCCAAAAGGGATCAACCATAGCGAATCTGGCGCACACGCTCGAAAAACACGGCGCAATGGAATATACCGTGATTGTGATGGCAACTGCATCCGATCCGGCAGCACTTCAGTTTTATGCACCTTTCGCCGGAGCTGCAATTGGCGAATATTTTCGCGATACAGGCCGCGATGCTTTGATCGTTTATGATGATTTGTCGAAACAGGCTGTTTCGTACCGCGAAGTTTCATTGTTGCTGCGGCGTCCGCCGGGCCGCGAAGCCTATCCGGGAGATGTGTTCTATCTTCACTCTCGTTTGTTGGAGCGCGCAGCTAAAATTATCAAATCAGACGAAATGGCTGCCCAAATGAACGATTTGCCCGAATGCCTTAAAGACAAGGTAAAAGGCGGCGGATCGCTGACAGCATTGCCAATCATTGAAACCCAGGCTGGCGACGTTTCGGCATACATTCCAACCAACGTAATTTCTATTACTGATGGTCAGATTTTTCTCGAATCCAACCTTTTCAACTCCGGAGTACGGCCTGCTATCAACGTAGGTATTTCGGTATCGAGGGTTGGTGGAAATGCCCAGATAAAGTCGATGAAAAAAATCGCAGGTACGCTGAAGCTTGATCAGGCACAGTTCCGCGAACTCGAAGCTTTTTCGAAATTCGGTTCCGATTTGGATGCTGCCACTATGCGCGTGCTGAACAAAGGCCGGAAAAACGTTGAAATACTGAAGCAGCCACAATACGCGCCATTTAAGATTGAGCATCAGGTTGCAATTATTTACTGCGGAGTAAAAGAACTGTTGCGCGATGTTCCGGTTGAAAAGGTAAAGGATTTTGAACGCGATTTTCTTGAATTAATGGAAATGCAATACCGCGGAGTTCTTGATCAGTTACGATCTGGAATTCTGTCGGATAACGAAACCGCGGTAATTGAAAAAGTGGCTGCCGAAATAGCTGAAAGATATTCGGTATAAAACGTGTTTGACTGAAAACTCATTTGTTGATTTATTGATTTGAGATGGCCAATTTAAAAGAAATACGAACCAGAATTACCTCTGTTAAAACTACCAGACAGGTCACCAGCGCCATGAAAATGGTTTCGGCCGCCAAGCTGAAAAAGGCACAGGATGCCATTTTGCAGATTCGTCCGTATGCTGATAAACTTTCTCAATTGCTTTCATTTTTAAGCTCAGTGCTTGAAAATAACGATGATTCTGTATATACAGTTCAACGTTATCCTGAAAAAGTTTTGATCGTTGTGGTAAGTTCAAACCGTGGACTTTGCGGTGGTTTTAATTCGTACATTTCAAAGAGTGCCATTTCGCTGGCCAAGACGAAGTATCTCAAACAAATGAAATCAGGACATCTTGATTTTATGGTGATTGGCAAACAAGCCGGAAAAGTTCTGCGAACCTATTCCATTCAGGCGAACAGTGAAAAAAATGAATTGTTCGATGATTTGACATTTGAAAATGTGTTGGGGGTTTCCAAATCAATAATGAACGATTTTGTGGACGGAAAATACGATCGGGTGGAGTTGGTTTACAACAAATTTATCAATGCAGCCATTCAGGAACAGGTTAGTGAGCAATTTTTGCCTGTATTGCCTGCTGCCGTTAATTTTAATAGTCAGACCAATGTCAATTACATTTTCGAACCTTCGCTGGAATACCTCGTTGAGGAACTGATTCCAAGGTCGCTGGCGATTCAGTTTTACAAGGCTTTGCTAAATTCACATGCGGCAGAACACGGCGCCCGCATGACTGCAATGCACAAGGCCACCGACAATGCAACGGACTTGATCAATGAACTTACACTTACCTTTAACAAAGCCCGCCAGGCGGCCATTACCAATGCCATTTTGGAAGTTACCAATGGTTCGGAGGCGCTCAACGGATAAAAATATTTTCATACAATTTGAAATCCCGGTCATTAAATTGAGCGGGATTTTTTTCAAATAGAATACAATTGAAATAAATAAGTTGACTTTGTAATATTAATTTCAGATTGGCAATATTTTTATTCATTTTAGGGATATAATTTCAATTTAGTACGTATAAATTTCATTGAAAGTAAACAGGAATTTCTAAAACATTCAAAATGAAACGATCTCTTTTTGCTATTGGGTATGTGTTGTTGGTGTTTTTGATGAATAGCTGCAATCTGGATAATCTGGATTTTGATAAATTATCAAAAACTGTGAATTTGAGTCCTGAATTTGTTGTTCCGGTTGCCAAAGCCAATATTACGGTTTGGGACTTAATTCAGTCGGCAAACAAAGAAAACGAAGATTTAATCACGAAAGATCAGAATGGACTGATTAAAATTGTGTACAAGCAGAACGACCTGTTCAAATACAACGTTCGTGAATTTCTTGATTTTCCGGTTGTACAAAATTTTTCTTCCGGAGATAAATTATTAGGCGATATTTCTCCTGAAGATATCAGTGTTACAAGGGATATTAGTTTAAATGAACTGATCAATAATACCAATGGCGCTTTAAACACATTGGTTCAGTTCAATGGAGTGATGATTCCTTTTCCTGCTACTTCGATTTCCGATATTGTCTCCAGGTTTACGTTAGATCCGATTTCCGATTTTACCAGCATTACGCTCAGTAAAGGAACTCTTGGAATTAACATGGAAAACAAATTGAAGGTTCCACTTACAGTTAAAGGAAACCTTTTTGATTTAGGCAATAACCGGGTGATTACTGAATTTACTTTTACAAATATTGCCCCCGGTGAAAAGAAAAGTACTTCTGCAAGTTTGGCTGGAAAACAAATTTCAAACAACATTGAATTCAGGATGATTTCGTTTGCCACCACCGGATCGGTGACACCGGTTTTAATCGATCTTACCGATGATTTTAAGTTGGAATTCAATTTAACCGGACTTGGCATTTCGCAGGGAAACATTAAAATAAAGACTTCGCAAAATCTTGAAGAATCGAAAGATGTTTTCAAATTTGATTTTCCTGAACCCGATCTCAAAGCTTACAATGCATTACTCAAAAAGGGAGCACTTTCGATCAAGACTACCAATACTTCGAAACTGACTGGTTCAGTAACCTTTACCCTGACAGAAATTAAAAAGAATGGCATTCCGGTTCAGATTAGTATTCCACTGAGTGGAGCTACAACAAACATTGATCTTTCAGGCGCCAATATCAATTTTGGTTCCGATCCGGTTGTTCCGTATAACCGAATTCCTTATGTTTATTCTTTAACGGTTAATAGTACGGCGGGGTATGTTAACTATTCATCAACTGATTTAATTAAAATGGATATTACCTTGAATGGCCTTGAATTTAAGTCGGTTTCTGGTGATTTTGGGAAACGTGCCATTACGGTTGATCCGGATGTCTTTGATTTGAATGTGGATATGCTCGATAAAATAGGTGCCGGATTTAAACTTTCAAATCCTAAACTTGAATTGATTATCCGCAACTCAATCGGAATGCCAGCCTCTGTCAATCTTGAATTTACTGCCTCGAACAAGGATGGAAAATCGGCCTCGTTGAATCCACCCATATTTGAGATACCGGTTCCTGCAAATATCAATGCTGGAATTGCTACTAAAAGCATAGTGTTCGACAAAAGCAATTCAAATATTGTAAACTTTATTGCTTTACCTCCAACGAGCCAGATTTCATACAGCGGGAAAGTGGACTTTAATTCGAAGGTTGCAGTTACTCCGCTAAATCCAAACTTTCTGGATGTTGATGCTACTTTTGGTATCGATATGGTAATGGAATTGCCCATGGAATTGCAGATCAGCAACCTGGCGTTTAAAGATACTTCAGGAATAGATGGCAGCGAGTACGACAAAATAGAATCCGTGGAATTGATTCTCAACGCGAAAAACGGCATTCCGCTTGACATTGACATGCAACTCTTTTTTGTAGATACCCTAAAGAATATTCAGTTTGGCGCTTCAAAAAAGACGAAGATTCTGTCAGCAGCCCAGGTAAATACTTCGGGAGCAATAACTGCAGTTCAGTCGTCGCAAACTTTTAGTCTCGATGCGGTTGAGATGGAAAACCTGAGAAAAGCCAATGGAATAGTATTTTCAGGAACGGTAAGTTCACCTTCGGGTGGAACTGTTGTTGCTCCAATTATGTCGGACAGCAAATTAGAGATGAATGTGGTAATTAAGGCAAAAGTTAACCTGTAAAAACGATCCGAAATGAAAAATATATTCACAAAAATATTTATAATTGGCCTTATTCTGTTGGTAAAACAATCGAATTTATCAGCTCAGGAAAGCACCACTCTGATGTTTATGAAAGGAATGTCGCAATCGGATCTCATGAATCCGGCGTTGCACAACGATTCGAGTAAGGTGGTAATTGGCCTGCCTGGGATGTCTGGAATGTATTTCGACGTCAACAGCGGTTTCCTATCCAGCGACCTGATGCACAAAGGAACCGGTATTCTGGCCGACTCGCTGGTAATTGATATTGAAAAATTCCACAATTCACTAAGTACAACCAATCCAATTCAGCAGCATTTCAGTATGCCTATTTTTTATTTGGGAATCCGCATTAAAAAATCATTTTTCAGCATTGGAATTACTGAAAAGGAAGTGGCTCAGTTTACTTTTGCCAAAAGTCTGGTGACATTCATAAAAGACGGAAATGCCCCATATATGGGACAGAATTTTAATCTTGGGGACATGAATATGGACGCTTTTCATTACCGCGAATTTGCTTTGGGTTATTCGAATGAACTGATTAAAAATAAATTAACGGTTGGAGGAAAAGCAAAAATATTGTACGGAAAAATGGCCATGCAAACCGAACGAATGAATTTGAAAGTTGAGACGGCTGCCGATGGTTCCTATCTTAATTTAAACGCTGATATGAAAATTAACTTTTCCGCACCTGTTACCGTTGAATTTGACGAAGAGAATTATTTTACAGGAATTAACGGAGATGATGTGGACCCAAAGGATTACATGCTTCAGACAGGGAACACCGGGTTGGCATTCGATCTGGGCGCAGTTTACAAGTTAACTCCTAAGATAACACTCTCCGGTAGTATTATTGATCTGGGAAAAATTTCCTTTAAAGAAGATCTCAACAATCTGAATTATGGCTCAACATACAAATGGGAAGGAATTGATTTCTCTAAATCCATTGATGAATCACAGGAAGATTATGTCGATCCTGCTGATCTGGTGGACGATGAAATGAAAAAGATTGAAAAATCATTCCGGCCCCAAAAGAGCGAATTCGGTTCAGAGCCATTTGATGTGAGCATTCCAATGAAAATTTATCTAGGAGGTACTTACGAAGTGAACAAAAACATAAATGTTGGTTTACTCGACAGAATTTATAAAAATGGAAATGTCAGTCAAAATACGCTTACATTATCAGCCAATACGCTAATTGGTAATTTTTTAAGTCTTTCAGGATCCTATTCAATGATTGGTAATTCAACCAAAAACCTTGGCCTGGGAATGGCCATTCGCCTGGGTTATATGCAATTGTATTTAGTGGGCGACAATGCGTTGGCAATTGCAGATCCTTCAAAGGTTGAGTATGCCAATTTAAGGTTTGGTTTGAATTATCTGTTTGGAAGAAGTCACAAGGTAAAAATATCAGAACCTGCAGAAATTCAATAATATAAAAAGGGAGGCGACTCCCTTTTTTGTTTTGGGTTAAGAAATATAAATCAAAATACAATCGAAAACCTCAATAAGGTTTTAATCATGGTCGTTTCCCAAGAAATTACTAATTTTAGCGGCTCTAATTTTTGAATAGCTATGAATTATTTATTTGTCATACTTTCTATTCCAGGCTTTTTAAAAACCATCGGTATAATCGTAATTATATATTACGGGCTGAAAGTTATAGGACGTTTTTTATTTCCCATTGTGGTTAAAAAGGCTGTAAACAATATGCAGGCAAGGCAATCGGCCTATCAGCCCGAAAGAAAACGCGAAGGTGAAGTGACCATCGAGAAAGATCCAAAACAACAGGGACGCCAGCGAAACAACGAAGGCGAGTATGTTGATTTCGAAGAAGTTGATTAGCCTTTCGGAAAAGGAAAAATCATCAATTAGATAAATATATTATCGCATTAATTGTTTTGTAATATGCTAATTATCTGCGATTTACTAAATTGTAAATCGTACATTTTTTTTAATATTAAATATGTAGATTATGGCTCAGGAAGATGTATTTAAAAAGCTCGTGGCACATTGTAAAGAATATGGTTTTGTATTTCAGTCGAGTGAGATTTACGATGGGCTGGGAGCAGTGTACGATTACGGACAAAATGGTGTTGAATTAAAAAACAACATTAAAAAATACTGGTGGGATTCAATGGTGCTGCTTCACGAAAATGTGGTTGGACTCGATTCGGCTATTTTCATGCACCCAACCATCTGGAAAGCTTCAGGCCACGTGGATGCCTTTAGCGACCCTCTGATCGACAATAAAGACTCAAAGAAGAGATACCGTGCCGATGTACTGATCGAAGAGCAGCTGGCCAAATACGAGGACAAAATAGAGAAGGAAGTTGAGAAAGCAAAAAAACGTTTTGGCGAAACCTTCGACGAAAAACAATTCCGCGAAACCAACGGACGTGTTTTGGAAAATCAGCAGAAATGGAACGATTTGCAGGCCCGGTTTGTAAA